>NZ_JBFTMS010000012.1:0-148985 GCF_056397085.1 Peribacillus sp. 05N428
CGCGTCGAGCCAAGATTTTATTCCACGCTTCCTCCAGCCCTTACCTCACGATAAGTACCTTGCGCTTCCTTAGTGGTTGGTCGATGTGTACCCCCACAGTGGACTTTCACCACCTAGATAGATGCCATGCCTGGCACACAAGAAAAAGCTGATTTTATGAAAAATCAGCTTCTGCTTAAAAGTTTTTTATTTTCTTTGTTGCATAAATTTTAAAACCGAATATGAAAACAAGCCCCATTGCCAAGGCGGCTAAAGCGGACATCCATTCCCCTTTCACTAGCAGGACCAAACTGAAGACAAGGTCCTCAAATAATAGGAAATAGGAAATTAGTTTTATGACTGCAGATTCTCTCATTTTTGCTGGCAATGGATACAATGAGACCCATACTTTCCACTCATGTGCCTTCCAAACCGGCAGCAGTTGCAGGGCTGTCATGAATAAGAACATGAACGTAACAATCAAATGTGCAAATATGTTAGTGAATACACTTAAAATCACGGATCCCATGATCGTTAAACGAAAACAAAGTCCCACATAATCATTGGATCGCAGAAGGGTACGAGCGTAAAGATAGGTATAAGTTGATTTATCACCATACGGAATGAGTGCTAATAGCCAGTCCATCCATTTCCTTCTCGCTACCTTCCCTTTCAAATGAGGAACATCAGTAAACATGTTCGCTATTCGATAGAAAGAATTCATCCGTTTGTTTTCCAGTTCCACCAGCCGTTCCCACTTCAGCACGAAACCTTTAGTCGCGCTTCGGTAATACATGTAAAGTGCTAACAATAATAAGAAGGTTATAAGTGCAAACAGTATATTTGCCCTTGAACAGATGAAATAAAGAATCACACCATTAAGTAAAAAGCGG
Organism: Peribacillus sp. 05N428; assembly: GCF_056397085.1. NCBI lineage: Bacteria > Bacillati > Bacillota > Bacilli > Caryophanales > Bacillaceae > Peribacillus > Peribacillus sp. 05N428. The sequence continues at coordinate 873 of NZ_JBFTMS010000012.1, forward strand.
ATGAGAGAGTCCCAATGGCTCACAGATGTATCCTGATATTTCAATACCAGCCAGCGCATGGTCAAATTCAAAAACTTCAAAATAAGCAAAACGGCCAGGATGATCCCAAGGTCCTTACCTCCTGCACCCGTAACCTTCGAATACATCGGTATCGATGCAATCAGGACAACCAGAAGAATAAAGCCCTGCATGACCCAGCTTATTATCAATGAATTCTTGAAATAACTTCTCAACTTCGTTTCAAGCGGAAGCAGGAATACCGTATCGGGTTCTTTCAAGAAAGTATTTATCGGGCTTCTGGTTACAATGATCGATAAAACAAAGGCCATGATCAATGCAGCAGGGAAATCACTGTTTAACGTCTTCACCCAATCACTGTAATAATAAGCCAACCCACCAAGAACCAATACCATGACAAAAACAAGATGGCCATTAAAAATATAACGAAGATATTTTTGCGTTTCATTTATATAGCCTAAATATCTTTCCTTCCAGAGATTTTGACTATTCATGACCGATTTCTTCTTTCGTCAATTGGATATATAAATCGTCCAGAGTTGCCCCTGGCATGGAAAATTGTTCACGAAGCTGCTCAAGATTGCCTTTCGCCCGAATCTCTCCATTATGCAGTATGATGAAAGAATCACAATACCTCTCGGCTGTCGCCAGAATGTGTGTAGACATTAAAATTCCCGCTCCGCTCTCTTTCATCTTCCTCATCAAATCAAGCAGGGATTGAATGCCTAGTGGATCAAGACCTACGAAGGGTTCATCGACGATATATAAAGACGGCTGTACTAAAAAGGCGCACATTATCATGACCTTTTGCTTCATTCCCTTTGAAAAATGGGCCGGGAACCATTTAAGCCTTTTCTCCATATGGAATTCCTTTAACAGAACGTCCATCCTCTCTTTAAATGTGGCTTCCGCCAAACCATGTGCCATGGCTGTAAGCTTTAAATGCTCCTCAAGTGTAAGCTCATCATACAAAATGGGCGTTTCTGGAACATAAGTGAATTGTTTTCGATATGTATCCGGGTCCTGAGCTAGTGTTTTACCATGAATCGAGACGCTTCCGCCTTTCGGCTCCATGAGTCCGATGATATGTTTAATCGTCGTACTTTTCCCAGCCCCGTTAAGCCCAATTAACCCAACGAGCTCATTTGGCTGAATGTCAAAACTTATTCCTTTTAAAACGGGCGTTTTCGTGTATCCGCCCACTAGCTGCTTTATTTCCAATAAGGACATATAAACGATCCTTTCTATATAGAGGTTCTTATTTCCATTTTATCAAATTCTCCTGCTTTTATATAGTCGAGTGTTCCCGGAACTAAATTTCCATAAATAACTAATTATATTTTTGCTGCATGATGGTCATCATAAATAAGGAAGAAGGGGTTAGTCATTACGTGTGATTCACATCATATTGTAAATGAGGTGTCAGTTAAAGACGTATTATACTGAAATACCCATTAGGTTTATTACAAATGATTTACATCATATTGTAAATGAGGTGTCAGTTAAAGACGTATAAACTGAATTAAACCATAAGCTTCATAACAAAAATCGTTTCGAGCAAGGAGATGGTTCTCTTGCACGTAAAAGCAGAAAAATCATTCAATAATTATCAATTATGCTTTAAAAGTTGATGAAACTTTAAAGATATAGGAGATGGTTGCTTTGAATGGAAAATCTCTATTTAGATAATAACCATATTTTACTACAATGTAGATGAGGTGTTTGTCGCAGAGAATTTATGCTAATGCGAATTTTGAAGCAAAACCCCCTTTTTCGACAGGCAGGGTGCAACTTAATGTTGCATCCTGTTTTTATATTTTTCCTTTTCTCAAGGATTCAAGCTATGGTACGATTAACCAAATACATTAACTTTTAAAGGAGCGTTATTCATGAGTGATTGCATTTTTTGCAAAATAATCGATGGGGAAATTCCAAGTAGTAAAGTTTTCGAAAATGAACATGTTTTGGCCTTTCTCGATATCAGTCAAGTAACGAAAGGCCATACTCTGGTAATACCTAAAGTACATAAGGAAAATCTTTATGAGTTGACACCTGAGATTGCCCAGAACCTTTTTGAAGTGGTGCCGGAAATTGCCCGCGCCATGAAGCAGGAATTCCAACCGGTAGGCCTGAACCTTTTAAATAATAACGGTGAAGCTGCAGGGCAGTCCGTTTTCCATTTTCATATGCATTTAATTCCTCGGCATGGGGAAGGTGACGGCTTTGGTGCAGTTTGGAAAACCAATACCAGCGACTATACACCGGATGACCTGAAACAAATTGCTGACTCCATTGCACAGCATATAAAATGAGACCGCATTAGCCTGTGAAGAAGGTTTCTTTCTCCTGACTAAACGCTGGTTGCATCAAAAACAATGATTCCGAGTTGGTCCTCACTTTAAAGTGCAGGACCTTTTTACTTTGGCCTATCATTAAAACGAATTGTCACTTAAAATTCTAAATTTTCCTCCTATTGAATTTAGTTTTCTGGTAGGATATATGAATAGTCTCAAATACTTTATCACATAGTCGCATAGGAGGAAAAAAATTGAAACGTGCACGCAATTTTAACGCTGGGCCAGCCGCCCTTCCTTTAGAAGTTTTACAAAGAGCCCAAAACGAGTGGTTGAATATTGAGGATTCCGGTATGTCAGTCATGGAATTAAGCCATAGAAGTTCCGAATTCGAAAAAATTCATAACCATGCCATTCAATCATTAAAAGATCTTATGGAAATTCCTGAAAATTATGAAGTTCTCCTGCTGCAAGGAGGGGCAAGTCTACAATTTTCCATGATTCCCATGAACATTTTGAAAGATGGAAAAAGGGCAGATTATGTCCTCACTGGTTCTTGGTCGGAAAAAGCATTAAAAGAAGCCAAAAAGGTTGGTGAAACGGCCGTAGTCGCTTCATCCAAAGATGAAAAATATACGTTCATCCCTAAAGTGGAAGATATCAAATTGAATGACGATGCTGCCTATCTTCATATCACAAGTAATAATACGATTTACGGAACACAGTGGAAGGATTTCCCGGAAACAGGCAACATTCCTCTAGTAGCCGATATGTCGAGTGATATTCTCAGCAAAAAGATTGATATTAGTAAATTCGGCATCATCTATGCTGGAGCACAAAAGAATCTAGGTCCGTCGGGAATCACAGTCGTTATCATCCGTAAAGATTTAATAACGGATAATGACAAAATCCCATCCATGATGAACTATTCAATCCATTCGAAAAATAATTCTTTATACAACACTCCTCCGACATTGGCCATTTACTTATTGTCCCTTGTGTTGGATTGGGCAAAAGATCAGGGCGGAGTAGAAAAGATTGCTGAAATCAACGAAGAAAAAGCAAAAGTCATTTACGATGCCATCGACGGCAGTGATGGTTTTTATAAAGGCCATGCCCTACCGGACAGCCGTTCATTAATGAACGTAACGTTCACGCTTCCGTCTGAAGAAGCTGAAGTGCAATTCCTTAAAGAAGTGAAGGAAGCCGGATTCGTAGGACTGAACGGTCACCGTTCCATCGGCGGCTGCAGAGCATCCATCTATAATGCGGTCCCTCTATCCCATTGCCAGGACCTTGCTGATTTCATGAAGAAATTCCAGGAATCGTATAAAGCGAAGGAAGCTCAAACTCTTTAATTCAAACAAATATAACTTCTAAAAAAATAGGTCTTATGATATACTATTTTAAACTTCTTGCAACAGGCAATAGTGCATTGTTGAAGAAAAGCTGTTAGTTGAGATGAGAATAGGAGAGATGAGTAAATGAAAACGAAAACCCTTGTGTCACTGTCCCTATTAATCGGGATTGGGGCTGCCCTGCATTTTATCGTACCTGGATTCTTCCTTGGAATGAAACCGGATATGATGCTGTTGATGATGTTTTTGGCGATAACCCTGTTTCCCGCTAAGAAGAATGTATTCATTGTCGCCCTGGCAGCAGGAGCCATCTCTGCCATGACAACTACATTTCCAGCAGGACAGATCCCAAATATCATAGACAAATTGGCAACAGCCTTTCTGTTTTACCTTTTATTCATCAGTCTAAAGAAGTTTTCAACATCCGTTGTCACCGTTAGTATCTTGACTGCCGTTGGAACATTGATTTCCGGCGCTGTCTTCCTTGGTTCGGCTTATTATATCGTTTCCCTTCCAGGGCCTTTCGTTGCACTTTTCGGCGCTGTTGTGCTTCCTGCCGTATTGTTAAATACAGTTGCGATGGTCATCATTTATCCAATTGTGAACGGCATCGTAAGAAAATCAAATATACCCATTAATGCTTAAGCAGCAGGATCATCATACCTAAAAAAGCACCGGAATGTCCGGTGCTTTTTTTTCCAATCATATGAATCTGGAATTCTAGTCAGAATCACCCTCCAATGATCAATGAATCAACATCCACATAAACCAAATGAAAAGCAGTAAAACCCCGGGGAGACCCATAGCGAAGGCTCTAGCCTGGAGCACCCTCCTAGGCGGATAGATGCCAGGAGTTTTTGCTTGCCTTAGAAAATAACCCATCCCGCACAGGCATACCAGGCCTAATAAAAAAATGATTTTCATTATTAACCCACCAGTGCCATCCATGTTCCGACAGCTTGTTTTTATTATCTATATGCCGCTCTTCCCTTTATATGAAGCATTATTATTAAAGCTTCAAGTTATTTTTAAATATTATATATTGGCTCTCTAAGTTTAAAAAAATATTTTTGTGATATAAAGATAAAATGGTCGATTCTCTTCCATAAGGATGAAAATTATGGTATTTTGATATCAATAGTATTTCTCTCCCTATTTATCATAATTTCCAATTGATGCAGCAGGGATTCAGACCATGGAAAGCGAAAACATATTATAAAATGAGGTGATCCTAATGAAAGCAAAATCATTACTAATTGGCTTTTTGACCGGAACAGTAGTAGCTGGTGCGGCAACCTTACTTTCGACACCAAGTTCAGGTAAAGACCTACGGACCCGCATCAAGACGAATACCGACGAAATTAAGACTACAATTGATGAATTAAAGGTAAAAATGCAGAATATTAAAGATGACACGATGGAAGCTTCACAAATCAGTAAAGAAACGGTAAAAACATTCATTTCGGATGTTCAGGTCGTCATCGAGAACTGGAAGCGGGAAATCGAACCCAATAAGAATGAATTATTGAAGAACGTTCAGGAAATTGAAAATTCATTGAAAGAATTGGAAGCGGCCGCCCCTACTTCTAAAAATTAATAGCTGACATCGTCACATAAGCTTGATTCTCCATTTTTCCCAATAAATTACATGGTTTATTGGAGAAGAATGGAGAATTCATTAAAAAACTAAAATTTTCTAAAAATTTTGCAAATATTTATCTTTATTAATTTTTATTTTATTGTCATAATAAATATATAGAATCTTATAAGTAGGTGAGCCCATAATATGCAGAATAAAAATTATTCTATGAAAGAAGCAATGATTTTTAGTCAACGAATTGCACAATTAAGCAAAGCATTATGGAAATCGATTGAAAAAGATTGGCAGCAATGGATCAAGCCCTATGATTTAAACATCAATGAGCACCATATTCTATGGATTGCCTACCATCTTAATGGCTCTTCCATTTCAGATGTTGCGAAATTTGGGGTCATGCATGTTTCTACCGCATTTAACTTTTCAAAAAAATTAGAGGAACGCGGATACTTAACATTTTCAAAAAAGGAAAATGACAAAAGGAATACGTATATAGAGATCACAGCGGAAGGTGAAAAAATTCTACTTGATTTAATGGAGACATACGACCCAAGTAAGAACTCCGCTTTCTCGGGTGCACTTCCATTGCGTGAGCTTTATGGCAAGTTTCCGGATATGATTGAAATGATGGCCATCATCCGAAATATATACGGTGAAGACTTCATGCAAATCTTTGAACGATCCTTCGATAACATCGATCAGGAGTTTACGGACGTGGAGGGTAAAATCACAAAAAAAAAGATAGAGAAAGAAACTGAGCCAGTTTAATCTCATACTCTATCCATTTCCTTCATGAATGATACATATAAACCTTGTGAGATGCATGCATCAATGCATTCCTTTGTAGTTATTTTTGGATTAACCTTTCTTTCAAATTGATTAAAAAGCGGTCGAAAGTTCATATACCCTTCCGCTTTTTCTATTTCATAGCGTTTGCTCAAGATATCACATGCTTCCAATAATTCTTCCGCTTCCTTCTTCGTGAAATTTTTTTCCACAAATAGATAGTCCAACTTGGCCTCCGGATTGCATATAAGGTTTAATAAAAGCCGTTGATGAAAACGGAGTATTTCCATTTCTTCATTTATATTTTTCATACATCACTAATCCCCATTCAATTTAACATAAAAGACTTATAACCAATTTTTGATTTTCCACACTCGGTAATCCGCCTGATCCCCATTTCAAAACCTGCCTTAAACGCCCATAGCATGCTTACTCACCAAAGTGATTTTATCTTAAACATAATCCAAGAATTCCATTGCTTTTTCCACCCATTCATCGTAATGTATGTAAGTATATTCAACAGCTTTGGAGGGCTGATTTCGAAATGAATTCGTGGAAAACAATTGACGTGGCAAAACAATATGGGAATTGCCGTCTGCTCTTTTTTTCAGTTTTTACTATATTGATGTCTTTTGTTCTGATCTATACATTATTAAGTGTCTTTTCAACCCATGTTATTTTGTATGGCGATCAAACAATGGTATTTTTTAGCCTATTGCTCTTATTATATCCTGTTCACAAACTATTACACTATTTACCTTTACGATTATTATGTAAAAAAGTGAAAACTTCATGGTCCTTGAAGTGGAACCTGGTGTTAACATGCAGAGTCAATGTGCATGATCCGATTCGAAAGCATCTTTATCTCTTGACCCTTATGTTGCCTTTCGTCATTATGTCAGTCACATTGATTAGTTGTGCCCTTAGTTTTCCGCATTACATCCATTATTTCACTATTTTATTATCCCTGCACACCGGCTTATGCGTATCGGATTTTATTTATATAAAAAACCTTGTTGGTTCCCCAAGGCATTCTTTTATCGAGGAACATCTCGAAGGATACGATATACTTATTCAAAAGTGATTTCTTATTCATTCATAATGATGACTGCTAAGATTTTTAGGTATCTTTTTTCATTATAATTTGGTATCGTATTTATACATGATGTTTTGCAAGGAGGGATTTTAGGTTTTGATCTCGTTCTGGTTTATTATTTTTGCTATTTTGATCCTTTATAATATTAATAGAATGACAAACTCTTTATGCATTCAAAAGGAAATTGCTGAAGACCGGCAGCCTAAAGTATTCAGGACCATTAATGTATTAATTACTATTATGTTATTATCCTCCTATATTGAAATTTTGTATACGTAGAGATGAGCAACAAATGATGTCCATCATTTGTTACATACATTGGTGATACCCGGAGCATTATCCACATAAAGAAAAAGGGCGAAGCAAAAGCTTCGCCTTTTGTTTATGAGTTTATAACCAAGAAGCTCCAATGATGACTAACAGGATGAAAAGAACGACAATTAGAGCAAAGCCTCCACCTATTCCTCCAGACATTGATCTTCCTCCTTTCCATTCTTAAGTAATAATAATTTAATGCACACTCTTCTATCCGCCAAAAGGAATCCATTCCTTTCATAGCTTGAAAATCACTTAAATCTTTTTTGTTGAGCGGCTACCCTATCCTATTCAACTCCATGGCAAAAGGAGTGGGCTCTTTCCATTAGTAATTTTGCAGCCGATTAGCAATAGGCTGCTCCTACAATTATTAATAAAATGAATAACACCACTAACAAAGCGAAGCCTCCGTTAAATCCATTACCCATTATGCTACCCCCTTTTGTTGTCCTCGATTTATCATATGTAATGGATTAATATCCGGGTAGGCGTACACCCATTTTTCAAAAAATCTTATTCAAGCACCAATATAATATTTTTTGTAAAGTAACCAGAATATGTTATAGTTAATTTTGTGGAAATACGAAAAAATAGCAAACCAGAAACTTATAACTAGGAGTTGTTTTTATGAAGAAGTGGGCATTATCGATTGCTGTTACTGCAGGGCTGATCGGACTTACAGCATGCAACAGCGACAAGGAAGCAGTCGTGGAAACTAAAGCGGGGGATATAACCAAAGAAGAATTTTACAATGTAATGAAAGATCGTTATGGTGAAACCGTTCTTCAAGAACTTGTTTATGAAAAAGTTCTTTCTGAAAAATATACAGTAACGGATAAAGAAGTTAAAGCTAAAACGGACGAACTTAAAGCGCAAATGGGTGAAAATTTCGAAACGGCCCTGGCCTCTTCCGGATATAAGAGCGAAGCTGATCTTAAACGTGCACTTAAAATTGGCATGCTTCAAGAAAAAGCAGCCGTTGCCGATATAAAAGTTAAAGAAGCTGATGTGAAAAAAGCTTATGAAGACTATAAACCACAAATCAAAGCGAGACATATTCTCGTGGAAGACGAAAAAACGGCCAATGAAGTTAAAGCTAAATTGGACAAAGGTGAAGACTTTGCCAAACTTGCCAAAGAATATTCAACGGACACAGGCACAGCTGAAAAAGGCGGGGAGCTAGGCTGGTTCGGACAAGGTGAAATGGTACCTGCATTTGAAGAGCAAGCTTACAAAATGAAGAAAGATGAAATCAGCAAGCCGATTAAATCCGATTATGGCTACCACATCATCCAACTTCTTGATACAAAAGAAAAAGAATCATACGAAGATATGAAAAAAGATCTTGAATATGATTTGAAAGTCGCTCAAATTGACCAAACTAAAGTTCAGGACATTCTGAATTCTGAAGTCAAAAAAGCGGACGTGAAGATTAAAGACAAAGATTTAAAAGATGCCATCACTTCTGGTGACGCAGCCAATGCTGAAAAATAATTGAATAGTAAAAAGCGACAGGACTTTACCTGTCGCTTTTTTTTCATCATTCGGGCTATGCTCCCTGATTTATATCCTTTTTACGCCTCTCACGCTCTTCTTCCATGCGTTCAATGTATTTCTGACCTTCCTTTTCAATCCAAGCATCATCTATGAGGCGTTCCTGCCTAGCTGTCCAAATTGACATGACTGCACTGACAATTATTCCAATAAACACGAACCAGATCCAAATTGGCATGTCCATTCCCTCCCAAAAAATCTACTATTCATTTACTAGAGAATATGCACGAACAAAAAAAATATGCCTCTTTCTCCATCGAGAAAGAAGCATATTTCATTAAAATGTCGGTTTATAGAATGAACGATTATCGAGCGCGAAGACTCTTTCCGTAAATTCACCCGGCTTCACTTTTTCCAAGGCGCGGTCCATCATATTTATCTTGGCATCCATATTATCAATATAATGCAGCACTTCCGCTTCCCTAACCATTGGCGGCTTGGGACTGCCCCACTCAGCTTTACCATGGTGGCTTAATATCAAGTGCTTGAGAATCATGATTTCTTCCGCTTCAATGCCCAATTCCTCTGCAGCTTTACCGACTTCATTCACCATGATGGTGATATGCCCCAACAAGTTCCCTTCCACTGTATAAACAGTCGAAACAGGTCCAGATAACTCATGCACCTTTCCAAGGTCATGCAGAATGACCCCTGCATACAAAAGATCCTTATTGAGGGAAGGATATAGGGTTGAAATGGCCTTAGCCAGCCCTAGCATCGATACAACGTGATAGGCCAGTCCCGACATATACTCATGATGGTTCTTGGTGGCAGCAGGGAACGTCAGGAATTCATTCTGATATTTTTTAATGAGATGCCTAGTCACCCTTTGGATATTCGGATTCCTCATTTCAAAAATGTATTGAGTGATGGTTTCCATCATTTCTTCCTGACTTAAAGGAGCCGTTTGAATTAAATCGGCTTTCGTGACACCATCAGTATCTGAAGTAATTCTAATATTACGGATTTTCAATTGGCTGCGTCCTCGATAATTCTGGACTTCCCCCTGAACTTTCACTGTTGCTTCCGCACAGTATGTTTTCTCATCAGCCTCGGAAACATCCCATAGCTTTGCCTCTATCTCCCCGGTTTTATCGCACAATATCAATGTTAAAAACGGCTTTCCATTACTTGCCACCGCTTTTGTACTCGTTTTAATGTACATATATATATCTACTACTTCACCAATTCCGTAGTGTATGATCCCATTTCCCATGCGACTGCCTCCGTTCAATTAAATATCAACATTATAACATACCAATCTTGTTAGTGCGTTTAGTTTTCGTTAATAAGTGATAGACATTGGACAGGAAAAGCTAAAGCTTTGCCGTCTCTTATCACTCCACAAGAAAACCAGGCTTAATCCCAAGCCTGGCTCTCCAATCAAATCTATTTCAACAGTTTTTGTTCGGACAATACGCGCACTTCTCCTGGCCATCAATTCGGTAATATAAACAGCATGTCACCCGTTTATAAGGGTTCATGGACTCCGGAACACTTTTTTCCCCAATGAATCGTTTAAAGGGGGAACGCGTTTCAATATTCAGCCATACTTCATCGTCAAGAAGCATTTCAATGTCCTTTTCAACTCGCGTCTTTATATCAGTTTGCTTCAATAACTCACTATACATCCATACCGTATAGCTCCAAATATTTTCCCAAAGTACTAGTTTCGATATTTTAGCAGTTCCGGAAAAGAAGCGAATGGCATCAGCACCAAAGCTGTTCAATATGGAATGGAGGGCAGAAGGGCTTTCCTTTTCCGTGACATTGCTCCAACTGTTGGTTTTCAGCAAAAAATTCGGGAGCCAATGCTCATCTTCCGGATCATCCAAAACACCAAAGTCCTGAAGTGTGCCTTCCCAGATAAGCCGATGTTTACTTAACATGTACAATTGTGCCGTGACAAAAAAAGCATAGCGTCTGAACCACATTGAAATGGCTATCCTTGACGTTTCCGCCCCAGTCCGGGCTTGTGCATACTGAATAAGCTCATCAGCATGATTGAAGGTCTTGGAAACTTTGGCTTCATCTCGAAAGGATATCCGGTATCCCTGAAGTTCTTTTTCAATGGATGGTGTAAGGTTATGCATTGGCCAGCGCTTTTATCTGAGTTTGTGCGTAGCGCCCTTTACCAAACGGGACGCACATGGGACTGCCGAAAATTGGATCAAAGGATATTTGACATTCCATGCTGAATACCTGCTGTACCAATTCAGGCGTGATGATATCCTCTGGCCGTCCTTGAGCATGTATCGCCCCATTTTTAAGTGCCACCAGATTATCCGCATAACGGCAAGCTAAATTCAAATCATGAAGCACCATCACGATCGTTCGGTTCTCAAACTCATTCAAGTCGAACAATAAGTCCAAAATCTCGATTTGATGGGTCATATCAAGATATGTAGTCGGTTCATCCAACAATATGACATCCGTATCCTGAGCAAGCGTCATGGCTATCCATGCCCGTTGCTTCTGCCCTCCCGATAATTCATCGACTGCCTGATCCTTTAAATCGGTCAGATTCGTTGCTTCAATCGCCTTTTGAACTTTTTCTTCATCCACGGAACTCCACTGTTTCAACCAACTTTGATAAGGATATCTTCCTTGTTTAACAAGTTGATAGACGGTAAGCCCTTCAGGAGCAACCGGGGATTGCGGAAGAATCGCCATCTTTCTCGCTACATCCTTCGATGACATGGTTGAAATCGCTTTGCCTTCGAGCATGACCGAGCCGGATTGAGGTTTTAACAATCGGGCTACAGACCTTAGAAGTGTTGATTTTCCACATCCATTAGCACCGATGAATACGGTGATCTCCCCTTTGGGTATTTCTATATTCATATCATTTATTATTAATTTATCACCATAACCGAGCGATAAAGACTGAGTGTTAATAGCTGGTCGCATTAAAATACTCCCCTTTTAGTCTAATAATACCAGTTTAATGAAAATGATTCTCACTGTCAATCTTAAAAAGGAATATAAACCAAAAACTCCATGTCCCGTTCCTCTTAAATGAATCATTAAAGTGATTGCTCCTTTAAAGATATGAAGCTTCCTTTGGAAACATTAATCTAAAAAAAAGCACATTATACTTTCATTTATCACTGCCTGCAGCTTCCGAACGATAGTCCATTCTCCCCCTTTGCGAATTACTATCGGAATTTCCAAACTCCATTTAGCGGAAAATAAAAAAAGCCCTCCATATGGAGAGCCTGTTAACCGACAAGCAGGCGATTTGTACAATGTTCCAAGGATTCATCCCTAATGAAGGTAAATAAATCCTGATCGATAAAAGGAATTAATCCTTCTGCAATATTCCATGCATTGACCTCTATTTGATAAAGGATTTCTGATTTTCCTGTACGGTGCAGCTCCTCACTAAGCACAGCAAGATCAGGGTCTAATGCGTGCCCCATCTCATGTGTGAGAATCACCCATGTATATTCCTCAAGCCTTGCAAGCGAGCCTAGGGAGCGTTCACACTGAATTTCAATATCTCTCTCATATAAAGTGATGCTATGACCTATGGCAGAATATTTTCCCCCAACACATCGTTTGCCAGGAAACTCCTTTTCGATGATTAACTCCAAAGAAGAATCATGGCGGCTTACAAACTCATTCCTATTCAATGACTTCACTCTCTTTATCTATAGTTTAAGACCCATTATATTTCGGGGATGATCAAATCATTCATATTTTGGCGCAATACGGGGCTGGATAGACGAATCACTTGATTTTCACTAAAGTACTCCATTATATATCGGTGGCATGTAAAAAATAAGATTTGCCGCTTTTCCGAAACTTTTTTCAATAACTCAAGCATCCGTTTTGTCCTCTCCGCATCAAAATTGACGAAACTATCATCAATGATGAGAGGGAATGAATCATTTTCAAAAGTATGATCAGCAAGTGCGAGCCTTAAGGAAACATAAATTTGCTCAGCTGTCCCGCGGCTGACCTCTTCAACCCTGAAACTCAAACCATCACTGCGCTGTACCAGAATCCCTTCTCCCGACTGATCAAGGATGATTTTCCGGTAGCTTCCATTCGTTAAAAAGGAAAAATGCCGCTCGGCATCAGCGATCACCTTCGGCAGGCGCTCCCTTTTATATCGGTCCAATGTTTTATTCAATAAGCTTTTGGCTATTGCCAATTTCGCCCATTCCTTCGCCTCTTCGTTAAAAGCAGCTTTTTCTTCATGAAAACGATGAAGTAAATCATCATAAATCCCTGAAACTTCAAGCTGTTTTATCTTATGCTTCGTATCCGCCCGCTTCTCTAATGAAAGGGATTTCGCCTTTACGGAATCCTTCCGTTTCTGTTCTAAATTCTCAAATGTATAAGTATTGGTCCCCTGTTTTAAATAAGATTGGATTTGATCAGGCAGCATTCTGGATTGCCCAATTTGAATGGTAATCAAATCAAGCTGCTTTTGTAAGGTGATTTTCTTTTCGGACAATGCAGCAACATGCCTGAATTCTTCCTCGTCCTTAACCTTCGCTAACTTAAAAAGCATTTCCATTTCTGCATCAAGATAGCCATTTTCCATCGTCAGCTGCTCGATTTCGTTCGTCAAACGGCTTCTTTCCTGCATCCATTGCGTTAACTGAACGGAGAATTCAACCGCTTTATTCAACTCCCGTTTCAATTGGCCAATCGCTTCCCTCCATGTGGAAGGTTCAAAATCAAGGCTATTTGCAAAATGAAATAAAGCCTTTGATTTACCCTCAAATTCTGCCCGGAGAAAATCATGCCTCTTGATTGTTTCATATTTCCTATCAACGGCTTCCTTCCATTTCTCAAGAAGTTCAAATACAGATTCAAGATTGATTTCCATTCCGGGATAAGACAGACCCCAACCGCTTAAGATGTTCCTCAATTCTTTATCCAACCGGTCCCTGCTAGCTTCCCAATCGGCATACTCCTGAATCGTCGATTCAAACGCTTCCTCCCTTTCTTCATATTTGAAACTTTCACTTTCAAAGCGCCTTTGGAGACGTTGGTCCAGTTCAAGCAGCCGCCCCATCGATTCTCCTTCACTCCCTTTATTGGTTTCACTCCCAATTGCAGCCCTTTTCCTTTTCATCTCATCCAATTGCCTGATATACCCGGACGATATATCATCACCTTTAAAGAGATACCTGGAAACCGCAAACAGAACAGCTACGGCTAGAAGTATCACACCCAACAAAATCTGTTCACTGAAATAACTCCCGATTGCACCTAAACATAGGAGCATTATTAAACTGCCATTCATGATATGTGAACGTTTGCGATTATCCGCTTCCTTCTTCCTCTGTAATCCCAATTGCTTTTCAAGTTCAAGTATTTGTTCATCAAGAATAAGGGATTGTGCTGCTTCAAATTCGATGTTATTCTGCTTGTTGTATAAGGACTCCAGCTCGATTCTTTTTTCATCTGGCAGTAACTGGGCCTTTATCTCCTTCAAGCGGGCTTCTGTCGTTTCCAGACTTCCCTTTTGCAGTTCATATTTCTCATCGAGCTGTTTTTTATCATTTTGGAGCTGATGCTTTTCCCTTTCGGCCCTTTTCACCTTTTCCTTCATGAATGTACTGATATCCAGTTTTCTTATTTCCTCATCAGAAACATCCAAGAATAATTCCTGCTTCACCTTTTCGATATTCTTTTCTTCCAACAGCCTTTCGTGTTCCGCTTTTTTCATATCCAGCTCGAGCTTCTCCAGCAATGTTCCTTGATCGATTGCATGTTCAATTTGCTCTTTATGCTCCTTGATGAATGGATTGATTTCGATTTCCGTGAGTTTTCCCTCAAGTTTGTCCTTTTTCTCAGTCAATGCCGCAAGTTGGGCTTTCATGGGCATTCCAACTGCCTGTAGCTGTTCAAGTCTTTTTAAGCCATCAACAGGAAAACTCACTTCCGGAATTTTACTTATTTCAGCCTCTAGCTCCCCCTGTTCTTCAACCAAGGGTTTAATTCGCAAAAATGTATCCACGTTAACAAGGTTTTCTTCAATCTCTTGAATATCTTCCGTGACTTTAGAGAGCTCCTCCTTAAGTTTTGCTTCTTCCTGAAGTAATGCCGTATATGACTGCTGTTCTTCTTCTGATGCTTTCACCTTTTTCTGCAATTCCTTAAGTTCTTTCAATTTCACATTCAGCAATGGTTTTTGGCCTGATGGCTTGAACCTTGAATCGAGCTCTTTTTGCAATTTCGTTTCGGCTTCAAGAAGTTTATCATTCCCGATCAGCCCGGCTGAAAGCAGATATTTACTCATCGTACCTTCACTTAGTGAATGTAATCCCTGCAGGCCTTGAAGGTCGAAAGAAAAAATGGCTTGGTAATAGTTTTTATCAACGCCATGAAGAATCTCATTCAATTCTTCCTCGCCGCCGACCCTTCCATCCTCGAAGGTCAATTTCACATCGCCAGTAGCTTTTCCCTTCACACGTTCAATAACGATTTCCCCGTCTTTTTTTGTTATAAGGCTGAGCCTTCCCCCATATTTGGCATGCATTTTGGGCTCGTAACGCGGTTCGTTTTGAACCTTTGTCGGAAAACCAAATAGCATACTATGAATGAAGGACATGATGGTTGACTTGCCCGATTCATTTTCCCCAAAGAAAATCTGCAGCTGTCCCAATTCAGGAAAACGCTGATTTTCCAGTTTGCCGTAACCATAAACATGGAGGTCTTTAATAATCAAATCCGTTCCTCCTCCTACACTCATTTATTCGCTTCAAAAATGTGCAAAAGCCATCTTTCCGCTTCATCCAACAGTTCGATCTGCTCTTCCGGCTCTATTGAATCGAGAAACCTTCTTGCTCCCGGATGAATGTAAAGCGGGGCAAGAGCAGCCTCCGTATCATCAAATTCAGAAGCAAGCCTGGATACCTCAGCCAGAAATGGCGATATACTTTCATTTGACCTATTCATAGGAATGGACTGGATGAGTTTGATTTTATACACCCAGACAAATGATTCCTCTTGGTCCTCCTCCTGCAAAATCCGGGTCAATTCTTCAAGATATTCCCCGGAAGCTCCTGCTGCATCACCTGCATCCAGCTTCAACTCCAAAAGAAAGCTTCTCCCATCGAAACCCTTCCGTTCAATTACTTCCTTGCATTGCTTGAACAGTGCATCAAATCCACCTTCTGCGGATCGTTCAATTGTTTCGCTTTCCCATATCACCTCAGAGGTTTCAATAAAAGAATGGCGCTTCATGTCCCCATCGAATTCTATAAGCATGCACCCTTTAACGCCTGACTCCTTTCTGTTCCTGCCTTGAATATTTCCTGGGTATATCACAAGCGGATCTTCCGAAACAACCTGATGTTTATGAATATGGCCTAATGCCCAGTAATCGAAATCTTTGGCAGCAAGTTCCTTCAATGAAAAAGGGGCGTACGGGCTATGTTCGGAATTGCCTTCCAAATTCCCATGAAGCAAACCTATATGATAATCGGCCCCTTCAGCTTTTATGTAGGTTTCGATCATTCTCTCCCTTACTTGACGGCGTGGATAACTGAATCCATAAAGATGGACAGTCGTCCCATCGATTTTTTCAAACCGTTTCACTCCGGTTTGCCCTGAAAATACGTGGACATTATCCGGCAGCTCCACAGTAATCCATGAGCCGCTGAGGTGATCATGGTTACCATGAATGATATAGGCAGGGATTTGATGCTGCTGGAGCTTTTCCATTTCGGTCCGAAAGCGGACCTGTGTCCGGAGACTCCGATTTTCCCCATCAAATAGATCCCCCGATAACACGATAAAGTCAACCTGACGGGAAATTGCTTCATTAATGATAGTTTGAAAAGCTTTAAACGGGCTTTCCCTTAATTCCTTTAATATAGATGACGGCATATCCTTCAACCCTGAAAAGGGACTATCCAGATGGAGATCCGCCGCATGAATGAACTTCACACCGCTCAAAAGTATCACCTCGATTTCTTTCAACATTTCACATTCAATTTTAACATGAACAGAACATACTTTCCCATACATTATTTTTATTACGTCATCATGCAGTATGGGCAAATTCAACAGGAAAAAGACCGAATGGCGAACATTGTTTCATTCACGGCATTCGGTCTTTTTCATCAATTAAAGATATCCATACTTAAATAGCGTTCACCATTATCCGGTGCAATGCATAATACTCGTTTTCCACTTCCAAGACGCCGGGCTTCCTGCAGGGCAGTCCAGACAGAGGCACCTCCTGAAGGCCCAATCAATATCCCTTCCTTCGAAGCCATATCCTTCATGGTGGAAATCGCATCTTCATCAGCCGCTTGAACGATTTCATCAAATACCTCTGTATTTAAGATGGCAGGGATAAAACCAGGGCTCGTACCCACTAACTTGTGGGGACCAGGCTTTCCTCCCGAAAGGACTGGGGAACCCTTAGGCTCGACAACGACAACCCTTAAATCCGGCAGATGTTCTTTCAAGGCTTCACCTGTACCGGTTATCGTTCCTCCCGTTCCAGCAGTAGCGACAAAAACATCCAGGTCTCCATCCATCTGATCCAGAATCTCGACTGCTGTCGTCACTCTGTGAATATCAGGATTGGCTTGGTTTTCGAATTGCTGCGGAATAAAGCTATTAGGAATCTCTGCGGCGAGCTCCTCGGCTTTACGAATGGCTCCCGGCATCCGCTCTGATGCAGGGGTGAGGACAACTTCCGCTCCGTATGCCTTTAAGATATTGATTCTTTCTTTCGACATATTATCCGGCATGACCATAATCGCCCGATATCCCTTAGCCGCGGCATTCATGGCAAGCCCAATACCTGTATTCCCTGATGTTGGTTCTATGATCGTAGCCCCGGCTTGAATGATACCATCCAATTCTGCCTGCCTGATTAAGTTGAAGGCAGCCCGATCTTTTACACTGCGGCTCGGATTGAAATACTCAAGTTTCACGAATACCTCAGCGTCACCCTCCGCTGTTAAATGATTAATCCTAACAACAGGTGTATCTCCTATCAATTCAGTGATATTATTAACGATTTTTACCGTCATTCAAAAAAACCCCCTTCGATCCATCCACTTCCAACATGCACTTTTACTCAAGTTTATTATATCATTTATGATTTTTCATTTTAAAGAAAGAATTCCTCTAGTATAAATAGGTTTTGTTTTCATTCTTTCCAAGCTTAAAGGAAAAAAACGATGAAGTTAGTTCGATATAGTTACTTTTTCAAGATATTCAGCTATGTATCAATATTCCTTGTCTTAATAGATTCACTCACATAACAATAGTCAAAATTGACAGATAATGATAAAATTTTTATAACAGTTGATAACATTTTTGATAAGGGAGTTTTGAAAATGAGCAGAATATACAAATTAACCGTTTTTGAACCGTCAGGGGAAAAACTATTGGATGAATCATTTACAGCCGAGAATGATGAACAAGCAAAAGAATTGGGACAAAATCTATTGAAGGAAAAAAACTATCAAGATCAAACACATCGCTGTACATCGCCTTCAGGCGCTTTATTGCTTTTTCATCGCTGATTGAAAATGGAAGCGCAATCACTGAGAATATGATCGAGTTTTCCATACTTTCCTTATATAAAAAAAGGCCGTCACTGGAAAGTGACGGCCTTTCTTATTCATTTTCCAATGAAGTTCGGTTTCCTTTTTTCCACGAACGCTTTTATTCCCTCTTGGTGGTCCGCTGTTTGGCGCATTTTCATCTGAGCAGCTTTTTCAATCTCTAGCATCTTAATTAATAGTGGGCGATTTTTTTCACTAAGGATCTTTTTCGTTTTAATCATGGCCTGCACCGGGCTTTGCAGCCAAGATTGCACTTTTTTCTCTACCGCATGTTCCAAGGTTCCGTCTGCCACTTCATGAATGAGGCCCTTTTCTTTTGCTTCAAGCGCTGTAAGCACTTTACCTTCCCAGATCAATTCTTTTGCACCCACTTCACCAAGACGGCGTTCAAGGAAGAAGTGTCCGCCGCCATCAGGGATTAATCCAATCCCGATGAAATTCATCGCAACCTTACTTTCCGAATCGGCAATAAGGTGATCCGTTGCAAGAGCTATACTCAACCCTAGCCCTGCAGCTGCACCATGAATGGCACTGATGGTCAATTTAGGCATGAAGTATAGGGTGGTCACCAATTCACTGATTCCATCCATCAGCTCATCGAAAGCGCTTTCTTTTCCAGGCGAGAGCATCATCTTAATGTCACCACCAGCGGAAAACGCTTTCCCATTCCCTTTTAAAATGACGACGTCCACTTCATCATTCTCGCTTACTTCCTTCAGGGCATTAATGAAATCATGCAGCATTTTCGGATTTAGAGAATTCATTGCCTCCGGACGGTTCATTGCAACAGTGGCCGTCCTGTCCGAATATGTGACTAAAACAGTGCCTGCAGGTGATGTCGATTCAATACTCAATTTATTTCCTCCTCTTTCGTTCTATGAATCTATTATATATTCATCAACCATTATGAGAATAGGGTGAAAAGTTATAATTAAACAAATATTACATTATTTATTGATATATTTATCCTGAAGCTGATCACGCAATGCCCTTTTCAAAAACTTCCCAACGCCGGTTTTCGGGATTTCATCCAAAAAGACCACTTCATCCGGCAGCCACCATTTTGCAAACTGCGGTTTTAAAAATCCGATGATGTCTTCCTGGGACACTTGCCCCTTGTATGCCTCCTTCAGGACAACACAGGCGATCGGCCGTTCCTGCCACTTTTCGTGAGGCACTGCGATTACCGCCGCCTCAAAGATTCCTTCATGGGCCATTAAGGCATTCTCTATATCAACGGAAGAAATCCATTCACCGCCGCTTTTAATCAAATCTTTAGTCCGGTCGACGATTTTCACGAATCCTTCTTCATCAATCGTGACTACATCCCCCGTATAAAGCCAGCCATCTTTAAACGTATCCCCTGACCGCTCATCCTTAAAATACTCATTGGCAATCCAAGGACCCCTAATCAGCAATTCTCCCATTTCTTTTCCATCAGGCTTCACTTCGCCATCCTTACCGATCACTTTAATTTCTATCATTGGCGAAACAAGGCCCTGCTTGGCCTTCAACTCATAAAGTTCTTCTTCAGGGAGGTCTTCCTGATAGCTTTTGGGTTTCGATATAAATACGAGCGGGCTTGTTTCAGTCATTCCATATGCATGCAGGAATGGTATCCCATACTTTTGTTCAAAGGTTTTAATCATGCTTTTCGGAGCAGCCGACCCTCCGCATAAAACGGCACGAATGCTGCTCGTATCATGGCTGCCTTCTTCCAGCTCCTTCAATAAGCCCAGCCATATCGTCGGAACCCCTGCTGCGATAGTAACCTTCTCCGTCTCTATAAGCTCCGCCAAAATCTTTGGGGTGAAATAGGGTCCTGGCAAAACCATCTTCGTTCCAAACCAAACACTGGCAAAAGGCATGCCCCAGGCATTCACGTGAAACATCGGCACGACAGGAAGGGCCACATCACGCTCGCTTATTGCTGTAGAATCGGCAAGCCCCAGTGCAATCGCATGCAGTAAAATTCCGCGATGAGAATAAACCACACCTTTGGGGTTCCCGGTCGTGGCGGACGTATAACATATGCCGGCAGGTGCATTTTCATCCAAGGTTTGGATGAATGGCTGTTTCGGATTTCCTTCGGCTAATAATTTTTCATAATGATAAACAGGTGAAAGGGTCGTTTCAGGCAGCTCATCTTTATCCGTCATAATGATAAACCCTTCCACTGTCGTTAACTCATCTTTAATTGCTTCCAAAAGGGGGATGACATCCGGATCTATCAATAATAATCGATCCCCCGCACTATTGACGATATAAGAAACATGTTGAGGGGACAAACGCATATTGATTGTATGTAAGACAGCACCATGACAAGGGATCGCAAAATAAGCTTCTAAATGCCGATGATGGTTCCAGGCAAGCGTTCCAATACGGTCACCTGTTTGAATACCGAATTTTTCAAGATTACTGGTCAGCCTTCTTGTACGCTCAGCAATCTCAGCATAAGTAAATGTGTGAATGCCACCATCCGTACGCGAAACTACCTCTTTCTTCGGAAAATATTTTTCAGCTCTCTCAATGATTTGAGTCATGATCAATGGAGTATCCATCATTACAATCTCCCCCTTATATTAAAAGCATGCTCATTATATATTCGACTAGAAAAAAAATAATCCTTTTTCCCTAGGTACCTTTTATGATTATTTTGAATCTTGCTTTATTTGATGATATTTTGAAATCAGTTTGACGACAAAAAGCGGATTCTGAAAAGGAGCGGATTTCTGAAATCAACTGGAATGTAATTTAAGAAAAAACGTAGGCTCATTCCGAAAAAATTTTAGATTAGGTTATTCTTCACGTTTTTTTCTGTAATCCTTAATGGATGGAAGAAATTTGCGACACTCCTGCCGAATTACTGGCTAGCCGAGACCCCACAAACGCTTGCGTCGAGGAGGCTTGGCAGACAGTCGGCGGAAAGGGAGCGGATTTCTGAAATCAAACAGAAACATTTATTAAGAGCAGATTGTGAAAAGTTTTTTTAAACCATCTAAATCCAGTGGTGCAGTTCCATGACAATTTTTTATGTTTCTTTCTAGAAAAAAGAGGAAATAGTAAAGATACAATTATATTTAGAGGGAGCTCATTTATGGTAAATAAAATAAACGAAGAACTAGAAGCTTATTGTGCGAGTGAATATTCAAAGCTATCACGGGTAATCGTCTGTGAACCTCATTATATGGAAATCCGGGAGATCATTAACGAAACACAAAAAGAGTTTCAAGAAGAAAATATCGATCAAGCGCTTGCCTTGGAGCAGCACGCACAATTTACAAAAGCTCTAGAACATGAAGGGATAGAAGTCATAAAACTTCCGCCTCAATTTACATATCCGGAACAAGTCTTTACGAGAGATATCGGTTTCACTCTTGGCGAAACCGTTTACGTAGCTGAGTTGGCAACAGGTATCAGGCAGGGTGAAGAACAAATATTGAAATCCTGGCTCGAAACGAATGGTATTTCATATTTCAACCTCCTCAAAAATCATATTGAGGGCGGGGATGTCCTTATTGACGGAAAAACCATCTATATTGGAATCAGTGAAAGAACGGATGAAACATCCGTCAAGCATCTTCAAACCTTATTACCGGAATACGAGGTCATAGCGGTTCCTTTCATTGAAACATTCCTTCATTTAGACTGTGTTTTCAATATCATATCACCGACAGAGGCGCTTATTTTTCCAGAGTCCTTTACAAAAAAAGAGATGGATATATTAGCTTCACGTTATGACATGATTGAAGTGACGAAAGAAGAACAATTCACTTTAGGAACCAACGTGCTTTCGATTGGGAATAAAAAATTATTCAGTCTACCCTGTAATAAACAGGTAAATAGTCAGCTTCGTGAACGCGGATATGAAGTCATTGAAGTCGATATAAGCGAAATCATCAAGTCCGGTGGCTCTTTCCGTTGTTGCACCATGCCACTATTGAGGACAACAAAAAAGAAGACTGATTCAGCCTGAGCAGAATGAAAGAAACCGGACTAATATGGAAGTCCGGTTTCTTTCTCCTTTTTGTTGTCAAATATTAATTTTCAATGGAATTTGCGACCACCCCTTAAAAGGCTGGCTGCATTATATAACTCTGATGATAGTCGGGCACATGAGAGTTCAAAAATGCTTGTCTGGAAGTCTTTGAAAGTAAGGATCTCTTCTATACATCAATTAAGCAGTCTTAATATAATTTCAGAATCCTTTCTATTTAACTGTACATACTGGCTATGTTCATCCTTTGTCAATTCTACAATATTTTCATCCGTATTAACCCAGGCATAATATACGGAAATTTCACCTTCGTTTTTCTGATCATTAAAATAAAAGATGAAGTCCGCCTTAGGATGATCCTTCTCCAGCGCGAATTCTTCCCAATCGGCATTCTTTATTATTTCTTTGGTTTTTTCTGTTTTCCCCAATTCTATCTTTTCTTTATATGCTTCGAATTTGTAGTGTTTACCTTCATATTTTTGAACGGAAATATGTTCTTGCTTTGTTGTGCAACCTGAAGCCAGCGTTATTGATAATAAGCAAAGGCCAACCAGGAGCGGTTTCCTTTTCATGACATGTCATCTCCTTATACCCCAATGGATTAATTATCCAATATTTTTCATTATACTAGCCCACGCAAAAGAGTAATAGGATGTTTGTCGAATTACCAACAGTAAAAAACCCTCAAGTTTATAACATGAGGGTTTTTGAACCTTTATCCCTTGGGCATATGTGCTGCATTCAACCAAACCATACAGAAAATAATTCCTCGTTGATGCCTAGATTGTACATATAATAGATTCCGAAAAGCGTGCTTATCACACCTGTCAATCGGATGAGTAAGTGATTGACTTTTTTGGAGGAAGAGCTTGTGACAAAGGGGATGCTTAAAATCGTAGTGAACAGAAGCATGCCTATACAAGTACCTACACCAAATATGATAATGTAGATTGCCCCCTGCCACGCTGCATCTATCGTACTTAAAGTAAGAAGGACCATTGCAGCACTGCCTGCAAGTCCGTGGACAATTCCCACTAACATCGATTTCAGATATGTAGCCCGGCCTGTATGGTCATGCTGCTTCGTTTGCTTCCAAGAAAAAATCGTCGTGATACCTAAATATACCAGCATGATTCCCACAAGAAATTCCAATGACATTGCCCAAGCTTCCGGAATTTCGTTTTTCAAAAGGATTAGGATTACACCGAACACCAAAAGAGTAAGTGTATGCCCTATTCCCCAAAATACGCCTGCAAGTGAAGATTTCCATATTTTCTTGCTTTGGCTCGCAATCGTAGAAACGGCAATGATATGATCGGGTTCCAGAGCATGCTTAATGCCTAATACAAATCCAATCGCTAAAACAAGCAATAAACTCATTTCCATAAAACATCGCCTTTCCCTTTACTAATATTTACGATAAAAAATTGGATCCTTCCGAAGGATCCTCCTTCGGAAGAGATCCTCACAAACTGAAAATGCCTTTTCTATCTGTTGAGTTTGATTTGCCAATACCCGCAACATCAAACCACGTATTGGCAGCCGGGAAAAACCTATTCTAACATTGCTTCCTAATGGAGAAAGCATTTCATCGAGTTCGGTAATGAATTCCCCATCCACCTCTTGATTTATCAATAATAGCGAGCCAAAATGACTATATCCTTCCAATAAAAGTACAGTGTCCATCTCGTCTGAAGGATTCAGAAACAAGTGGTCCATCAACAGCCTTTTACCATCCTGAAACACGTTCATTTTGGAGCGGATCCAATCATATGTGAATGCCCCTCTACTCTCTGACCATCCTGGTGTAAATATATCAGTCATCAACAATCCCGCTCCGCTTTCCATATGTATCGTCGTATCCTGAATATATCGAGCAGATTCATAGGCAATTACAGGGTCCTGCACATAGGTAAGGAAACTTTCCTTTTTTAAAACTAACTCGGTTTTCTGCACTGCCGGCTCATCCCTCGTTTTGTATATCTTTGTCGCAGACTGCGTCGTCAATGTTATTGTAGCCCCTTCTTCCAAACAAAAAAGCTGATGGTACTTGTCACCACCTACATAGCCGCCTCCAACATGAATGAGAAAATAGGTAGGTGAAAGTTCATCAAAAAACACAGGACGGGACAATTTGAATGCCCCGTCATAATAAGTATCACTCACTATCGTTCGAGCATTTTTCAGTTCCGCCTTTAAGCGAATGCTGCCTGTCCAACTCACTGCTCAAGACCTACTAGAAACGCCTCTGACTTTATCCAGTTCACGACATCAGTCAAACCCTTTTCGTCTTTTAAGTTAGTAAAAAAGAAAGGTTTATCCCCTCGGGTCGTTAATGTATCCCTCTCCATCACTTCCAGGCTTGCTCCTACATAAGGGGCCAAGTCCGTTTTATTAATGATGAATAAATCCGATTTAATCATTCCCTGGCCACCTTTCCGGGGGATTTTCTCCCCTTGTGCGACATCAATGATATAGATAGAAAAGTCGACGAGTTCAGGGCTGAAGGTCGCCGCTAAATTATCACCGCCGCTCTCCACAAAAATCAAATCCAGTTCCGGATGGAGTTCCATCAACTCATCAATGGCTGCAAAATTCATCGAGGCGTCCTCACGTATCGCTGTATGAGGACAGCCGCCGGTTTCCACACCAATGATCCGATTTTCAGGAAGTACACCATTTTTCATTAAAAACAGCGCATCTTCTTTTGTATATATATCATTCGTTACAACTGCCATGCTGAAGTCATTTTCCATTACCCGTGTCAACTTCTCGACAAGCATTGTTTTTCCGGCACCAACTGGGCCGCCTACACCTATTTTGACTACTTGTTTCATCTATTATCGATTTACCTCTATGAGGCAAACCTGTCACCTCTTTTCTGGTTAACTCATAAATAGTCTTACATGTAAATTCTCATGCCTCATTTGGGCGATTTCCAATCCCGGCAGTGTCCGTCCGAGTTCATCCTCCGGAAGTGCTTTAATGAATGCAACGGCTGTCTGGATGACCTCATGTGACCACAATAACAAGGATTGTCCAGTTGTCTGCCCCAAAGGGATTCCTCTTACTGCATTTTGGATAAGCGAGGACACGGCTGCATACAAACAGGCATAAATGGCCATTTCTACGGTAAGGTTCAGTTCGGTACACACAAGCGCAAATACAATGGCCGGATGACCATAGCATTGCTTTCCTTGGATTTTCTTCAAGTATGCCAATAACGCTTCGGATGGGTATAAGTTCGAGCATAGTTTAGCCATCTGCTGTCCAATTCTTTTCGAGGCTTCCCTGGATTCCCGAGCGGAACATGCGGCGTAAAGCAACTCATCCAGATCCCATATACCTTCAGCCCTATGACTACTTACGAATTCATATGCAAGCCGGCACCCCAGTCCATCTGTATAGGTTAAAGATTTAGAAATGTATACCTTCAAAAACGCCTTTAAAGAAGTTGCATCATGGACCTTCCCTTCTTGAATGTAGGTCTCCATTCCGAATGAATGGGAGAACGACCCAGAAGGAAAATTGGAATCACAAAGCTGGATCAACGGAAACAAACGTTCAATCATGTGAATGGCCGATATGACGGAATGCCTGCTTCACCTTTCTCTTTTCACGACGAAACGGTATATCAAGTTCCATTAAAAGCTCTTCCACCAGGTAATCGTATTGAACAAGCATTTCATCTCCTACAAATTGGGCAGGTAAGTGGCGATTTCCCAATTGATGCGCTACATCGCCCATCTGCCCTAGAGTTGTAGGCAAGATCGTCAAAATATCGTCATCTATCGTATGGATAACGATCATATTATTTTCATCCATATAAAGGATGTCGCCATCCATCAAATCCTTGTTTTCTTTAAGGCGTATCCCAATTTCATTTCCATGATCCGTTTTAACCCTTAGTATCCGTTTTCTTAATGCATCGCTTTCCAGATAAACCTTTTCCATATGTTTCGCTTTTTTTTCAATAAACTCTATATTTCCCAATACTTTTTCAACTATCATGTCATCACCTCAGAATAAAAAGTATCGTTGCGCCATCGGCAGGATTTCCGCTGGCTCGCACGTAATTAAATCACCATCCACCGTCACTTCATATGTTTGCGGATCAACTTCTATGACGGGGGTCTCCCCGTTTAATCTCATATCTTTTTTTGTAATATTACGAATATTCGAGACAGTCTTCACTATTTTTTTCAACCCCAGGTCATCATGAATTCCCGCTTCATATGACGCTTTTGATAGGAACGTAATCGAAGTACTCGCAACGGCCTGTCCAAAACTTGCAAACATCGGGCGGTATAGCACGGGTTGAGGTGTCGGAATAGAAGCATTCGGGTCGCCCATCATACTGTGCGCGATCATGCCTCCTTTTAGAATCATGTCCGGTTTAACCCCGAAAAAGGCAGGATCCCATAGCACCAAGTCTGCGAATTTCCCTTCTTCCACAGATCCGACGACATCAGAAATCCCATGTGTAATTGCTGGATTTATCGTATATTTGGCAATATAACGCTTAACGCGGAAATTGTCCCCTTCCCCTGTATCCTCCAGCATTTTGCCACGCTGCTTTTTCATCTTATCGGCCGTCTGCCATGTTCGCAGAATAACTTCTCCTACACGCCCCATCGCTTGGGAATCGGAGCTGATCATGCTAAAGACGCCCAGGTCATGAAGAATGTCTTCAGCTGCGATAGTCTCTTTTCTTATCCTGGAATCGGCAAAAGCGATATCTTCAGGTACGGATGGATCCAAATGGTGGCATACCATTAGCATATCCAAATGCTCTTCCAACGTATTGATGGTATATGGACGGGTAGGGTTCGTCGAGGACGGGAGAATATTCGGATAACTAGCCGCCTTGATGATATCAGGGGCATGCCCCCCACCCGCTCCTTCGGTATGATATGTATGAATGACACGGCCGTCGATCGCTCTGATTGTATCCTCGACGAAACCACCTTCATTAAGCGTATCGGAATGAATCGCCACTTGAACATCGTATTCGTCAGCCACCATTAAACTTGTATCGATCGCTGCTGCCGTCGTGCCCCAATCTTCATGTAACTTCAGCCCGATCGCACCAGCCTCTATTTGCTCAGCAAGCGGTTCTTTGGAGGAGGAATTACCTTTACCCAAAAAACCGAGATTCATAGGGAAATGATCTGCTGCTTCGAGCATTTTATGTATATTCCAAGCTCCCGGAGTACACGTCGTGGCGTTCGTTCCCGTTGCAGGTCCGGTTCCCCCACCGATCATTGTCGTGATCCCGCTTGACAGTGAAGTCTCGATTTGCTGCGGGGCAATGAAATGGATGTGGGCATCAATACCACCAGCTGTAACGATTTTTCCTTCAGCTGCAATTATTTCAGTAGCTGCTCCTATCACCACTGTCACCCCATCCATCAATAGGGGATTTCCCGCTTTTCCTATAGTTGCAATATTTCCATCCTTCACGCCAATGTCCGCTTTATAGATGCCTGTATAATCGATGATTATCGCGTTGGTGAAAACAAGATCCATCACCTCATCTCTTGAAGCGGTTGGATGCTGCCCCATACCATCACGCACCACTTTACCCCCGCCAAATTTCACTTCATCCCCGTACTTTGTAAAATCCTTTTCTACTTCTATGAAAAGCTCGGTATCTGCCAATCTAATTAAATCCCCTGTTGTCGGACCAAACATATCGGCATATTGCTTACGTGACATTTCATGGCTCATATTTTCACTCCTTATCAAGCGGACCATTCGTTTTATTGCTTAATCCATAAACTTCCCTCTTGCCGCTGAATGGGACCAGTTCGATTTCCTTCGCATCGCCCGGCTCAAAACGGACAGCTGTACCAGCAGGAATGTTCAGCCTTTTCCCAAAAGCATTCTCACGAATGAACTCCAGTCCAAGATTCACTTCATAAAAGTGAAAGTGTGAGCCAATCTGTATCGGGCGGTCTCCCCTGTTGATGACTGTTAGGACCGTTGAAATCTTTCCCTCGTTACATACGATCGGTTCTTTTTTCAAGATATATTCACCTGGTATCATGGCCTCTTCCTCCTTACTGAATCGGATTATGAACAGTCACAAGCTTTGTACCATCCGGAAACGTTGCCTCAACTTGAATATCGTGAATAATGTCAGGAATCCCATCCATAACATCTTCAATTGAAAGAATCGTCCTGCCAAATTGCATCAGTTCCGATACTGATTTACCATCCCTGGCCCCTTCAACTATTTCGTAGGTAATCAAGGCAATGGATTCCGGATAGTTCAATTTCAAGCCGCGATCTTTTCGCCTTCTTGCCAAATCCGCCGCCACTACAACCATTAACTTTTCCTGTTCCCTTGCCGTTAAACGCATACCCTCTCTCCTTTTGCCAATCTATGCCGTTAAAATACCTACCCCTTAAGTTCGGCTGCAACTCTTTCAATGCGCCGTTTCAGTCAATTACCATTATCCGACCCAACATTCCGGCCCTTAACTTTACATAGTTATGTAAGTTTATCTAACATTATTTTAATTATAATAAATTATCTGACAATTACAACCCTTAAAATGAATTTAATTGTAAATTGATAAGCCTTCCCCTTTTGAAAAGACTTAGCTAAAATTTGATAATACTGAATTATCCTTGCTATAATTTCATGGGATAACGTTTAGAAAAAAACAAGATTGAAAGGGGAATGTAAAATGAATTATGTTAAAAATCAACTGACAGCCATGCGCAGCAATCTTTTAAAAGAAATTGAGGGAATCAATCCAGAGTTCATGGATGTACAGCCTGAAGGTTTTAATAATACAATCCATTGGCACATTGGACATGTACTTTCTGCAGCGGAAAAATTTTTATTGAACTCCAGCAGCAATTTGCCAGAGAATTACGGGCAGCTATTCGGATATGGTTCAAAACCTGCCGACTGGACCGGAGATGTACCTACCGTTGAAGTATTAAAGCAACAGTTGCATGAACAACTTGATCGACTTCTTGAAATTCCGGAAGAACGATTGACCGAAAAAACAGCACAGCCTTTCAACGGAATGGAAACAGTGGGAGAATTCATTAATTTTGTAGTCTTGCACGAAACCAATCATATAGGCCAAATTCACGCAATGAAATTATTCATAGAATCCAATAATAACTAAGAGTAAGTAACTGTCACCCTGTTTTTCTTGAAATGGGAGTGGCAGTTCTTTTATTTAGGACGAAAAATTACAGTTTTGGTGCGTTTGCACGTACGTTTGGAGCATATGCTCGTGAGTTTTTTAGCTTTTACTCATAAAATTCTAGCGTTACTCGGTAATTCGGAGCTTTAATTCGTGAATTCGGAGCATTACTCGTGAGTTTTAAGCTTTTACTCGTGAGTTTGCAGTAAATACTCGTGAATTTGGTGCAAATACTCGTGAATTTTAAGCTTTTACTCGTGAGTTTGCAGCAAATACTCGTGAATTCGAGCGTTACTCGTGAGTTTGCAGCAAATACTTGTGAATAAAATTAAAAAAGGCCCCCGCTTTTTATAGCGAGGGCTTTCGTCTGTTCACCCGTAAAGCTGAGTAAACGCCTCTCAAGTCATCTGGTCCTGGTTATCCATATAATCACTGTATGCTTTTTCCGCTGAGGCTTCCGAAGTGAACAAAGCATCATCATCCTCGATCGTATGAAATGTATCGTTCAGGAACAAGGCAACTGCATTGGGATCTTTGGGGTGCGGAACAATTTCCGCTGCCCTGATATTCGAAACTGTAGGGACATGGGGATTATTATAAATCACAAACACCTCGTCACCGACCTGCACTTCTTTTGCATTGATTACACCCATTGAATTCTTCCTTTCCATTACTGATTTTCCTTTAGTTTATGGAAAGAAACTTATAATTATTTATGAAAGATGACAGACCTCGCAAGTGGCGTTATCTGAATGGGGCCCCTTCAACATGAAGGAGCCCCGCCATTCACTTAAGCATATTCATTTTTTGTAAAAATTCGATCGGATGCTGTTTCCGGAAAAATTCCCTAAGCATATAGGCAACACCATCTTGATCATTGGAGCGCGTCACCCATTTTGCCACTTTCCGTACTTCCTCATCCGCATTGCCCATGGCAACTCCCAGACCAGAACCGGCAATCATATCCATATCATCCAATCCATCGCCAATCGAGACGATCTCCGTTCTTTTCACCTTTAAATGGTCCGCTAAATACAATACACCACTCCATTTAGATACACCCTTCGGAACGATTGTCAGTTTATGTCCTGGGTGTAAGACTGCATCCACCTCAGGGAACATTTCCTTTATCAATTTCAACATATCATTTCGAGCATTTTTTTCTGGAAATATAATGTCCATCTTCGTCGGGGCCATCGGCTGATCAATAAGCTCTTCACTGATATCATCCACATAATTTTGAGCATAAATATTTTGGTCATTCAAATACATAACCGATTTACCAAGCAAATTCTCCGGGAGGTTCACCCGATTGCCCAGCGAGTATTTTTCATGAATGAGCAATATTTGGCACGTGGTCTTTTCAAGCATTTGCACTAGCTCTGCAGTCAGTTCTTCTGATATTCTTTTTACCATTATCGGCTTTTCCACGGAAGCTCCGACAAAGGCTCCTTGCTGAGCAACGATCATCGGATTTATTTTTAGGGCTTTGGCCACTTTTTTTGCTGAGTGATAGTTTCTTGACGTCACAAGTGCAACATGGACACCTTTTTGGTGAACATAATCTATTGCTTCTTTAGTCGATTTATTTAAACGGCCATTCGACTGGAGCAATGTCCCGTCGATATTGACCGCAAGTAGTCGATATACCATGCTGATCTCTCCCATCTGTTGTATCCTCTTTCAAAATTTATGACTAAAATTTCGAGAATAGAACAAATAGTGGTTCACGCCCCTTGCACTTGTGCTTTCAGGGAACAAAAAAACCCCCAACCATTAAAGAAGGGAGTCTCCAACTGCTTATTGCTGTTGCTCAGGCAAGCCATATAAATCTTCAAGCGGCTTCATGATAATTTTATTGAGGTCTGCGATGACCATGCTCATCCGTTGTTCAGCTTCCATCAATTGTGAAATGGTTGGGTTTTGTTGGACAAGCTGTACCGTCTTTTGTGCTTGCTCAACCTCTTCCGGTGCAATCTCCTGTCCCATCATTTGCTTTTGCTGCAATGACATCTGCAGATTACGGAAGTTTTCAAACATTCCTTTTGTTGCTTCATCCGAATTCACAAGATCATATAAGCGTTGCAAATCGGCGTATTCATTGCTTGCCCTAATCGCCTTTTCCATTTCATACGCTGCATCATATACGTTACTCATTTATTTCCCCTCCCGGTAATCATTGTATTCCTACACCTTTTCCACTATAACAAATCCGATTGAGAATTACACGTCATCCTATTAAAACAGTTACGAAACCTTGAAATAAACCGATGATTCCACCAAGCAAGGCCCCAAGGTATGTGATCATCGACAATTCCTTCTTAGTGATGGAAACGACCATTTCCTCAAGACGGGACACAGAAAAGGACGAAACCTGTTCTTCCACGATATCGTCCAAATGAAGTTTTTGGAATAGCGGCTGGAAATGATTGATTACGTACTCGGCACCTTTTTCCACAAAAATCGGAACGCCCTTTTCCACAATGGTGTCCGAGAAATTGACAGTCAATTCTCGAACCGGCTTATTCAGGATCGAAGCGACAGGCAGTATTTCAACCGTTTTTTCGGTAATCCATTGTTTTATCGTTTCTCTCCCGATCATTCCCTCGATTTTCTCTATATCCCATTTCTCGAGATTTCCCCACTCTTTCACCAACATCACTGACAATATATCAATCGTTCTCGATTGTTCAAAAAATTTAATGATTTCCGGCTGAATCTTGTCAATTAACTTTTCGTTTCCAATGAACATCTGAATTAAATTGATCAGCTTGCCCCGTTCCTTGAAAAAATCATCCAACATGTCTTCAAGACGGCGTTTGCCTTCCGCACTGTCAAAATATTCTTTTCCCTTTTTCACGATGAAACGTGACAAATCAGGAATCGAGTCGAGGGCTTTTTGCTGAAGGTGCGGAGGGACGATATCTTTCAAGCTCTTGCTCATGTTCTCTTCCGACCATATTTCATATTTACCAAGAATGAATGTTTGTAATCGCTGTTCTAACGTAAATGAAGAATTCTTCATTCCCAATTGATCAAGTAATTGAGCAGTACTTTTTTGTGTGGACAATGCTTTCTTTACTTCTGCCTGGACGAAAATTTTCATATTCTGTATAGAGGCATCATTGATGACTTTACTTTGAATGCTCTCTGGTGTGATTAAATGATCGACCACCAATTTGCCTAATTGTTTAGCTAACTCATCCTGCCGCTTAGGAATCAACCCTGGTGTCAACGGCAGCTGCTTCCCATAAATATGGATTGGCTTATACGGTCTGAATAGCATTCTGATAGCCAATAAATTAGTGAAGCCACCTATTACTGCACCAACGATGACCATAAACAGTATCTTTAGCCAAAACTCACCCATGAAATTTCTCCTTTTATTGCTTGAAATAAAGGCTTTATGACACCTTCTAATTAAAAAATCATAGAATGTGTTATCCACATTTGCCCATCATTTAATTATTAAAGGATATCAAACTTAGTGCAAACGGGGAATTATTATGAACCTTAACCATCAGAAAGTTTACATTACGGTAAATCCCGCAGAGACTAGAAAGAAGGCGCTATTATTTATCGAAGAAAAATTATTTGAGGAATGGGACCTTCAATTTGGAGAACCCGTAACGATAATGGCTGGATGCCGTTCCGTCCCGGTACTTGTCCAGCCATTCCCGTCATCCCAGCCTACATTGAAACTTTCATATGATATGAACCAAATTTTATCCTTACCCGTTTTTTCCGATCCAATCTCCGTCTCATACCATGCGGATGAAAGGTCAATTAAGATAGGCCCATTCTTCGCTTCACTCATGAACCAGACTCCCTTGCAAGACGGGACATTCGGCGAGATGGAAAAATTTTATCAGGAAATGAAATCATATTGTAATCAGCAGGGCATCCCCTTCTATTTAGTTAAACTGCAGTCTCTTCAAGATGGGGTTGTGGAAGGCTACCTGCCAGGGCAAGGTGGCTGGAAAGCCTTGCCCCTCCCCATCCCTGATGTATTTTATAACCGGATACATTCGCGTAAACTTGAGCAATCGTCTTCTTTCAAGCTGTTTAAAACTGAACTGGAGGAACGGTCGATTCCGATGTTCAACGGAAGGTTCCTCTCCAAACATGATGTACACGAACTACTGATCTTAGAAGATGAGCTTTTGCCAAATTTACCAGAGACGATACTGTTTAACGAAAAGGAAACTTTCTTGACATTTATAGAAAAGCATTCGGTAATCTACTTTAAACCCGCATCAGGCAGCCAAGGCAGGAATATTTGCAGATTAACGCAAGTAGCTGGAAAATGGAAAATCGAGCAATCCGGACATCTCCAGAATGTACATTTTGCTGATACGGATGAAAAGTTGTTTGAAACCTTAAAAAAATTTTCCAGAAAACGATCCTTCATTCTTCAAAAAGGGATTTCCCTATTCGAAACCGATCAGAGAAAAGTTGATTTCCGCATACTACTTCACCGGAACGAACAGCTTGAATGGAAAGTTACATCAATGGTTGCCCGGATTGGGGATCCTGGTACTATTGTTTCCAATCTTGCACAAGGCGGATTGATGAAAAATGGGCCGGATTTTCTAAAAGAAGCATTTGAACTTCAGGACGCCAGCCGCATATATCAAAAGCTCGTACGCCTGGCTAAAAACACTGCACAGGCCTTAGTCGAAAACCTTGACGATTCATTCGGTGAGCTAGGGATCGATTTAGCACTGGACACCGATACCCATCCATGGATCATCGAAGTGAATTCAAAACCTTCGAAAAAATTTCAAGGCAACTATGAAACCTTTCGTCCATCAGTAAAATCAATCATAGATTTCATGCTTGCCCTTAACCCGAAAACCATCCATAAAAGGAGTTGCTAGCACGTGTTAATAGGATTAATGGCCGCGTCGGATACTCATGAAAACAACTACTTCACCGAAATAGCCAAAACCGCTAAATCATTTAATATGAAAGTTTGCAAATTCTCACCGGTAAATATTGATATGGATCTAAAAAAAGTGAGGGGCGAGCGTTTTGATGCCGAGAGCGAAACTTGGATCGCCACATCTTTTGATTTACCTGATTTTGTATATGATCGCTGTTTTCACGGTTTAGTTCGTGAGTCAACGGAAACTCGACACAAAATCGAGTGGTTAAAAGATAACTCGAATTTCTTAGGACTGGGACTTCCTGGTAAGTGGGAAGTGTACCAAATCCTCAAAAACCATCCACACCTACAGGCATTTTTTCCAGAAACCGTACAAGTGACGACACCTGAAGATATTATAGGACATTTGGAACGCCTGGATAAAATCATCATCAAACCTGAATTCGGTGCAGGCGGTACAGGAATCTATCTCCTTTCAAAAACCGAAGACGGGACTTTGGTTTCCATGACGAAAAAGGGCACCAAATATGACCGCCCATTCTCCTCCAAATCTCAGCTTAACAAATGGCTGCAGCATTTATTAAATCGATACCGTTATCTTTGCCAGCCATATTTAGAACTTTGCACCCAAAATAATGAGCCATTCGATTTACGGATTTTACTTCAAAAAAACGAGAAGAATCAATGGATGGAACGGGGACGCGGAATTCGTACGGGACAAAAAGACGGAATTACTTCAAATCTTGCCACAGGCGGGGAAGCCATTTCATTGGATAACTTCAACAAAAGAAACCCGGAAACGATTTCGATTGCTGTCGAACAAAAGATTCATCATATCCTTCGCACCCTGCCCGTTGAAACCGAAGCTGTCTTTGAAAGATTATTCGAGTTGGGAATTGATCTAGGCATCGATAAAAAAGGCCAAATATGGATAATGGACATTAACTCGAAGCCTGGTAGGAAAATCATTCAGGCACTACAGCCGGAGACCATGAAAGATATTCATCGAGCACCGTTTCAGTATAGCCAGTATTTAGCCGAACAGCTTCAGAAAGCAGGTGAATAGGAAGTGAGAAAGACTTATCCTGCCGAAATTGCCGCTATCCCTGGCAATGTTCTCTACTACCCTTCAGAGCTTGGAGATTTGGCAGAGATTGAATTAATTTATTTCGGACGGCATTCATGTCCTGCCATCGTCAAACAAAACCCGGCAGTCAATCAAACAATCGTGCTATCGAAAAGTCTTGCGGAATCTCTACTATTCGATCATACCGATATTCCCCTTCATTTATTCATATACGGCAAGAGCATCCATATCGGACCGCTTGTCGGAATCTTTTCCTCAGGCTTCACGGGCATTTCAAACAAACCTTTAGGGGAGAGATCTGAATTTTTCGCAAAGCTCCTTTCGCTTAGCAAGACCACAGGCTGTATTCCCTTTGTTTTTGGAGAGAATGTAATCAATTGGGATGAGGAGACAATCAAAGGCTATGTATTTGATAAAGATGACTGGAACATTTATGAATTTCCTTTTCCTAATGTCATCTATGACCGGCTACCAAATCGGTTGACGGAAAACCGTGATGGACCTAAAGAAGTGAAGCAGAAATTCCAAAAAATATATACCATACCATGGTATAACCCCGGATTTTTCAACAAATGGGATGTAAATGAAAGGTTATGCGCAGATGAGCGGGCACTGCCTTATTTGCCGGAAACGTATCCATTTCAATCCATATCCGTGGTGGAAACCCTTCTTTCCCATTACCGGCAAGTTTATATAAAGCCCATTCACGGCAGCCTCGGTCTAGGGATTCACCAAATTCTTTATGATAAGCATGAGAATGTTTACTATTGCCGCTATACAAACGAAGCAAAAGAAAATAAACTGCAACGGTTTTCGACATTGGAATCCATCGTTAAACACATTTTTCACGACCGCCCGCTCGAGAATCTGATCGTGCAGCAGGGCATCCCATTAATTCGATCTGAAAAACGTCCAGTGGATTTCCGGGTTCATACGAACAAGGACAGTAATGGAAAATGGCAGGTGACCGCGATTGCCGCAAAAATCGCCGGCGCCGGCAGCGTCACGACCCATATTAAAAGCGGGGGTGTCATCAAAACGGTTGCCGAACTGTTTGGAGATGACGATGAGGCGACAGAAGTCGAACGAAAGCTATCGGAAGCCGCACTGATTTTAAGTGACAGTATAGAAAAGAACTTGGACGGCATCATCGCAGAAATAGGATTTGATTTTGGATTGGATAAAAAAGGGCAGGTTTGGATGTTTGAAGCCAATTCCAAGCCTGGACGTTCCATCTTCTCCCATCCAAAACTCAAGGATTTCGAATTGCTGACCAGAAAGCTAAGCCTTGATTATGCCATTTATCTTACGGAACAGACGATTACAAAATCAATCAGAGTGCCGCAATGAACATTTTTTATGATATCCCCACTGAAAATTGGCACCACACTCATGAGAATGCGGAACTTTTCGCCGGCTCTGCCGAAGAAGAAATCAGCTATAAAAAGAACCATTCGAATCAACCTCTAATTCCAATCACAATATTTCCGGGTAACCGGATGCTTACCGTCGGAATTTTAACTGTTTCCAATCCCAAAAAGGAATCAGGTTTGGGTGGAAACCTGACCCTTTTTCGGGACTTATCATTATATTTATTGCAACATGGAATATTGGCGTATGTATTCACAGGAAATGCCCTTCATTCCGAGTCGATGAAAGGGTATCTTTTTTCCTCCATTTCAAACAAGTGGATTGAATGTAAGGTGCCCTTCCCTGACATCGTCTATAACCGTATCCCCTGGAGGAGCTATGAGGCGTCAGAGGAATTCCAACATCTTATCACACATTTTAAAGATTACCGAATGACTCTATTCAACCCCTGTTTTATAGATAAATATGTGATGTTCGAAGCATTAACTGAAGATGGATCCCTCACCAACCACCTTCCGCCCACCATGGTCTTACGAAACAGCGGTTGCCTTGATTCTTTCCTGGAGACATACAGGCATATATACCTTAAGCCATGCAAAGGAAGCCAAGGGAAGGGCATTTATACCATTATCAAAAATGATGATGATACCCTATTGTTCAATAGCTTAAAGCATAGTGAGTCCTTCCCTGATTTTGCTTCCTTCTGGGATACAAAAAAAAGGGATTTATTAAAAAGGAGCTATCTTGCTCAACAGGCGATCATACCAAAAAAACTCTTTGGACATCGTTATGATTACCGGATTCTCGTCCATTATGAAAAAGGTTTTTATAAAGTGACCGGCAAAGCGGTAAGGATGTCGCAAACTCAGGAAATCACCACCCACACTCCCCGAGGCGGAAAGCTTTTTCCTTATCAGGACATTAAATCAAAAAACCTGGATCTAAAATTAGCGAATATCGCCCAAAAATGCGGAGAGATACTTTCAAAAAAGATCGGGTTTCTCGGAGAGTTTTCCATTGATATAGGGGAAGACGAATCGGGCTCGCTTTTCATATACGAAGTGAACTCAAAGCCGATGCAATTCGATGAAGAAGAAATTGAAACAAACAGGCTTTTGCATTTAAAAAATCTTTTCATTGAATTAACTTTTCCCAACCTGAAAAGAAAATAACACCTCCAGCTGCCGTTTTCCATTATAATCGAATGAGAAACAGTATATATGGAGGTAATACATATGATCACTCATTTTCAATGGGAACCATTGCATAAGAATCTGCCAGGATGGAAAATTTCCTTTTATTTCAACAAGCAGGCAGTCAAAGCCTTGTATCATAAAGATGGATCCATCGAGTGGACAGCCAATCCGCCTTCCGAAACAGATGAAACTAAACTCAAAAGCATGATACATGATTTAATGATCTTCCATGTATATGAATGAAACCCCTTTACATTTATGAAATCGCTTAACAGAATAAAAAAAACTCCTTTGCCTAAACTAAAGAAAAGGCTAGGAGGGATTTCTTTTGGATAAAGAAAAAATGACATTTTTGAAGGATACCGAATATGATGGCAAGGACTCCGTTTACCTGGATATCGACCGTATCATCAATGAAGGAATGGCGGGCGGAAATGTGTATGAAGTCGCTAACCTTCAGAACATCGAAGAAGCACATGATTTTTATGATGAAACAGATCCCAATGTCAATAAATGAATAATGTGGGCTCTCTTATGGAGAGCTCTCTTTTATATCAGTCAGACCGTTAAACGGTAGCATTCAAATAGTCCCATTCTCCCTCGCACTTAAAATATTTTTGTTTAATATCGATGTAATGATATGCTCTGAATCCCATTCATGCCCAGATATCTCGATAAGGGGATAGCGATTCGGTAAAACGACCTGCTGGATTTCATGAACGGTCAGCCCTTGAGAATGCAAGCGTAAAATTTCCCCTTGGAGGTTTTCCAGATAATCCAGTTTTTTTCGAAACATCTCCTTCCCATCAGGAACATGCCCAGCATGACAGCAAAACACTTCCCCGAAGTCATATTGAAGCAATCTTTTTATGGAATCGATGATCACCGGGACAGACTCTTCCCGTAAGACAAGCTTTGTTTTTGGGGTTACGAAAAGGTCTCCTGAAAAAAGCACGCCATTATTGTGATTCAAATACACCATATGGTCCTTTGCATGACCTGGGGTAAAAATCGGCTCCCACGTTTGGGTACGGGAATGAATGGCCTTCCCTAGCGGCTCAGCTTTAAAGGCGTCTCTCTTTCCCCAGAAAATTTTGCGATATTCAGGATATTCAGCATCCTTTGCACAAACCTCAACCGACATCGGGTGAATGAAAAGAGGGACCTTTTTATGTTCCTTTATCCAGGCAGCGCCCCCCGTATGGTCTTCATGATAGTGCGTCAGGGCCACTGAGTCGAAGTCTGCGGATTCATAGAATGGAATAAGCTCTTCCAATAAAATCTGCGCGCCAGTATCTATCAATAGGCCATCCGTTAAAAAGACATACACACTCATCCCCCCCTTGTTCCCGCCAGGAGTCCCATGCACGCAAACCACATCATTTATCGTCTTGATCTCTATCATTCGGTTTCCTCCCCATCATTGTACAAAAATAGTTTTACCTTCCTTTTTTTAACTTTACTATAATAAATGTAGTACCACTTTACCTTTTTGACAAGGAAATATTGGAATAAATAGCCTCGATGAAAATGCTGGATTATTGCATAATAGCCCATTTTCCATGAATCGTTTTAACGGACCGTACCAGATTTATTGACAAAAAAATAAAAGAAACGATTGACATTGCCGGATTTTACAAATAATATAGATTATATTATAAAACTTGAAATATTCTAAAATAATAATTTACTTATCAAGAGTGACGGAGGGATCAGGCCCTGTGATGTCCGGCAACCGCCCTTAGGGAACGGTGCCAATTCCTGCAGAATGATTGCATTCTGAAAGATAAGCCGAGATATGATTTCGCTGCCTCTTTCTGAATGATAGAGGCAGCTTTTTTAATGTTTAAGGGGGAAAGCTCATGATTGAAATCCGTTCAATCCGAAAGGAATACGTCTCGAAGAAAAACCGAGTTATCGGAGTGGATAACGTATCTTTGACCATTCAAACTGGTGAAATATATGGCATTGTCGGCTACAGCGGAGCTGGAAAAAGCTCATTACTCCGCTGCTTGAATTTGCTTGAACGTCCGACAGGTGGAAATATCATTATCGACGGCATTGATTTAACCTCTTTATCTAGCAAAGAGCTTCGTAAACAACGCCAAAAAATCGGAATGATATTCCAGCACTTTTCCCTGGTCAGTTCAAAAACCGTTTATGAAAATGTCGCTTTCGCCTTAAGGGCCGCGCATCGATCCAAGGACGCGACTAAGTTACGTGTATTGGAATTGTTGGAAATCGTAGGGCTCAGCGATAAGAAAGATGTCTATCCTGCACAGCTTAGCGGTGGACAGAAGCAACGGGTCGGCATAGCTCGCGCGTTAGCAAATGAACCCACTGTACTATTATGTGATGAAGCGACTTCAGCCCTTGATCCAACAACTACAAAAGCGATTTTACAGTTATTGAAAAAGATAAGCAGTGAGCTTGGTATCACCATCGTGTTGATTACACATGAAATGGAAGTGGTCAAAGAACTATGCCACCGAGTCGCCGTGATGCAGGATGGCCGGGTAATTGAAGAAGGACCCGTTTATGAAATATTTTCACAGCCCAAACAGGAATTAACGAAGCAATTCATTAGCAGTGTACTGGATTTCGAACTCCCTTCGCACTTGATTGATGAAAGTGAAGGGACGATTATTAAGATCCAATTCGAAGGGCAAACCGCCGGTGAGTCGATTCTTTCGGATACTCTCCAATCCCATGCAGTAAAGGGGAATATTTTACACGGTAAAATTGAGTATATCCAGGATGTTCCTTTAGGCATTTTAATCATCGAGTTAATTGGCGATGCCGTCCAAATTCATGAGGCATTGGAATATATAAAAAATCGTTCCAGTTCTGTGGAGGTGTTAAAACATGTCACTGCTTAATCCCATCGTCAATATTTTACCTGATCTTAATAAAGCCTTTCTTGAAACGATTTATATGGTCGGCGTTTCTCTTGCAGTAGCCCTGCTGATCGGTTTACCGCTAGGAGTATTGCTATTTACAACAACCAGGAATTTATTTTTTGAAAATGGCATCGTGAATCGATCTCTCGGTTTCGCAGTCAATATTGTCCGTTCAATCCCGTTCATCATTCTCTTGGTCGCCCTCCTTCCTTTAACGGACCTACTTACGGGATCGACGATAGGGCCAAGAGCAGCTTCTGTTTCCCTGTCCGTATCCGCAATCCCTTTTTTTGCAAGGATTGTTGAAACGGCATTACGTGAAATAGACAGAGGAGTGATTGAAGCTGCAATTGCCGTAGGTGCCACTCCATGGATGATCATTAAGGATGTACTTCTTCCAGAGGCAAAACCGGGAATCATTCAAGGACTGACATTAACGACCATTTCGCTAATCGGTTACTCAGCAATGGCAGGGACAATCGGCGGTGGCGGAATTGGCGACCTGGCAATCCGGTACGGATATTACCGATATGACAACACAGTCATGATCACGACGATCGTCGTGCTGATCTGCCTTGTGCAACTCATTCAAATGGTTGGTGACAAAGTTTCATACATAGTTAACAAGCGATAGGATCAATCATTTTTTTAAATGACTCAATACATTTCATTACTCAGGAGGAATTTCAAATGAAGAAAATAGCTTCGTTATTATCAGTCTGTGCACTTGCACTCGGCTTGGCAGCATGCGGGAGCGATGATGCATCCCCAAATACTGAAGACAAAAAAGAATTGAAGATCGGGGCGACTACCGGGCCGTACGCCGATATGGTTAAGGAGGCCATCAAACCAGGTCTGGAAGATCTCGGATACAAAATAGAAATCGTCGAATTCACCGACTATATCCAGCCGAATAAGTCGCTTGGCAACAACTCGATCGACGCCAACCTTTTCCAGCATAAAGTGTACATGGATAACTTCGCTAAAGAAAATGATTTAAAGCTTTCCGACCTTATCATAGTTCCAACAGCGCCAATGGGCATATATTCTAATAAGTATAATTCATTGAAAGAAGTGAAAGACGGTACATCCCTTGCAGTGCCCAATGATCCGGTTAACCTGGCACGTGCACTAAAAGTGCTGGTGGATGAAGGGTTGATTGAAGTCGATCCAAATGTCGACCCTTTAAAAGTATCTGAAAAGGATGTAACGAAAAATCCAAAAAACATCCAGCTAAAACCATTGGAATCCGCTCAGTTACCCCGCGCAACAGACAGCGTTGACCTATCGGCGGTCCCTGGCAACTTTGCTCTTGCAGCGAAAATGGACCTCAAGGATGCCCTAGTTTTAGAAAAAATGCCGGATATGTATCGAAACGTTGTTGCAGTGAATACAAAAGATGTAGACGCTCAATTTGCCAAGGATATTAAATCAGTAGTGGAATCCGACCAGTTTGAAAAAGTGATCGATGACAAATTTGCCGGATTCGGAAAACCAGACTGGATGGATTGATCAAATAATCAAGGCCTGCTTCCCCTTTACCGGGAACAGGCCTTTCATTAAGGAGAGCAAATATGAATACCTTACTGGAGGTCCGCAGCGGCCCCGCTTATTACGCCTGTAAAGCAAATGTCCTTGAAAACCTGGAAGTGAAACTGAGTAAAGGGAACATTCGTAAAGTGCTCGTTATTCATGGACGAAAATCTTGGGAAGTTACTGAACCCTTTTTTCCTTCCTTAGAACATATTGAGACGATCTTTTTCACATACGGCGGGGAATGCAGTGACCCGGAAATTGAACGCGTCAAGAAGGCTGCTCTTGAACATGGTGCAGATGCATTAATTGGCATTGGCGGCGGTAAGTTGCTCGACCTCGCCAAATCGGCCGGAAACTCGCTTCAAAAGGAAATCATCCTCATTCCAACCTTGGCTTCCACCTGCGCTGCCTGGACACCGTTGAGTGTTATTTATGATGATAATGGTTCATATGTCCGTTATGATATTCATGAAAAAAGCACTTGGATGTTATTGATCGAACCAGGAATTCTTCTTAATTCGCCGATTAACTATTTACGTGCTGGAATCGGCGATACATTGGCGAAATGGTACGAGGGCAATGCACTGGCCGAAAAGCTTGCCACCAAGTCCGTTTGTATTGAATTGGCCCATCTGGCCGCAAGGCAATGCCAGGAAGTTTTATTGACATATGGCGAGGAAGCCTTAGCTGATTTGGAAAAAGGGAAATGGACAGATGCGCTGCAGCGTGTAATTGAAACGAACATCATCACCAGTGGTCTTGTTGGCGGGTTTGGCGGCCAGTACTTGCGCGTTGCCGGTGCCCACTCCATTCATAATGGCATGACTTCCATCACGCAAGCGCATCATTTACTTCACGGGGAAAAAGTTGCATATGGCATTTTAGTCCAGCTTGTGCTAGAAGGGAAATTCTCGGAAATCAAACAATTGCTGCCCATCTACCAGGTGCTTAAATTGCCGATGACATTGCTTGATATTGGCCTGACTGTTGAACATAAGGCCGAACTTCAACAGATTGCAGCCCACTCTGTCAAAGAAGGTGAAGACATCCATCTTCTCTTCCCTGATATCAACAAGGAAAAAGTGGCAGCCGCCATGGAAAACCTTGAAATCCTTACAAACCATGCAAACCCATCCACGGACTAAAAAAGCAATGGGGTTTTTACCCCATCGCTTTTTTTTGATTCCTCATTGTTTGTTTAAAATCATCCTTTTCACCAAGCATACATAATGTGCCGATAATACTTCAGTATAATAAAAGAAGGTATTACCTTACTGTCTGTTTCCATAATCCAAGAAGATCACTTTCATGTTGTCTGTGCATGCCTGCTTTTCTATCGGCAGATTCCGGACGGCCCTTTTCCCAATTCCATATATCTTCGAGAGTTTCTGATAGGGGACGGAATGTTAGTCCATTATTGATGGCTTGATCGTTGTCGACAGCCAAAAACCCATTCAAAGGTTCCTTACCTCCTGGTAAAGGGAATTCTTCCGGTATCCATAAAGGCATTTCTCCCCACGGCTCTACTTTATTGTCTTTTAAAAATTTTTCAGATACCCATGTAAAGGCAGCATCACTTCTTGTTACCTTTTTGCAGCCTTCAAGTATTTGCCCCATAGTCAGTGTGTAGTCTGGTCCAACGGCATTATACGTACCTGTCATGCCCTTTTCCATCATTTGGATGATCCAATGAGCCAAGTCCCTTGCATCGATAATTTGGATTGGACGTCCAGGGCGTCCAGGCGCTAAAACTTCTCCCCCTTCCGCTATTCTTTTAAGCCAGTACGGCAATCGGTCAGTGTAATCATATGGACCTACTATTTGCCCGGCACGAATTGACAAGACTTTCCCCGGCAGTTCTTTTTCAGCTGCTTTTTCGCTTAATGATTTTAACGGTCCATAATATTCACCGTATATCGGCCCAGCCGTTCCGCGGGTTATTTCTTCTGCTTTATCTTCATTTAGTGCATGAACCTCTCCATTTTCATCAATACCTGGTTCGGTTGGATCACTATAAACCGAGATGCTTGAAATATATGTATAATGTTTAACTTGATTAAGCAACCTGCAAGATTT
Source organism: Peribacillus sp. 05N428 (assembly GCF_056397085.1). NCBI lineage: Bacteria > Bacillati > Bacillota > Bacilli > Caryophanales > Bacillaceae > Peribacillus > Peribacillus sp. 05N428. The sequence goes on from NZ_JBFTMS010000012.1 coordinate 45,665, forward strand.
CGATACAGTTCGAGGGATAAAGCCTGATGTATCAATTACTGCATCCCACTGTCTTCCTTTAAGCATTTCAAGATCCCCGTCGCGGTCCCCTTTTAACTGTTCTATTTCGGGGAAAACATAAGGGTCATTTCCACGATTAAAAAGTGTGACATCATGCCCCTTCTCTATTGCAGCTTTTGCTAAATATCGGCCTAAAAACCGTGTACCACCCAATATTAAAATGTTCATAAGATCTCCTCCTCTTTAACGATATTCCATAAAGCATACGCAATACCCTTTCCTGAAATTAATAATACTTGCAACTTTTCTTTGGTTTTCCCTTCTCGGAAAAACTAAAGATATCCTAATCTTTTGAACTTTATTCTTTTTCGCTATAATGATAGGGAAAGGGAGAAAGAAGGTGGAACCGATGCTTGAAAATCTTAAACAAAAATTCCCGAACGCTCTTACCAATAGAAAGGATACTGATGATATTTCTAATTATGTTTGGTTCGAAGACTTCAGAAGTATACTTGGCATTCCCCGTTCAGAAATCACAGCAGAAGAAATCCGTTTATTGGAACTGCTTTTTGTTCCTTCCATAAACCCAAATGACCTCAATGCACATCCAGGCTCATCATGGAAAATTTTTTTATCCGAACCGAATGCACCATTGCCTTTAACGAGCTGGGAGAATGTTCGATTCCTTCATTTCAAGTTGACTCATGCTGATTTTTCCAACTCCGATTTTGAAGGGGCCTTCCTCGCTTTCGTTCCATCTGACGCAGCTATTATTTGGGAAAATGAAACGTCAGGCGTCTTAATTGAACCGGACAAGGATGAACCATTATCAAATAAAGAACTGATCGCCATTACTTCCACACTTGAAAGTGACTTTTATGTAAAGACCCGTATGTTCACCGGGCGCTTTCACCCTGTAGATCAAGACCTTCGCCATCACTGGACTCAGGAGAAAAAGTGTTTTGAAGTGGCACAGGTGCATCTGCCGGATATAAAAGTGACTGATTTGGCAGACATCATCCCATACTCATTAATAAATGATCCATCCTTTAAGAATGCAAATTGGTTTATCAATGAAATTCTTGGCAAGACCAAGCAGGATACTGAGCTTATCAAAACGGTTAAAACGTATATCGAATGTAACTCCAATGCCACATTTGCCGCCAAACAGCTTTATATACATCGGAACAGCTTACAATACCGAATCGATAAATTCTCTGAAAAAACTGGTCTCGATATTAGAAACTTCCGTCATGCCCTTACTGCATACTTGATACTTTTACTGAATGATTAATTTCCAATGTAAGCACTTTTTTGTGCAATATGCCCATACTTTTTTCAAAACCTATAGCTTAGACTATAGCTAATTGGTACAAGTAATCTAAGAGTTTAAAAGGGGGATTTTTCATGGCAGAGTTAGTGTTAGATCATATATTCAAGATTTATGATAAAAAGGTGACGGCTGTTAAAGACTTCAACCTTCGTGTTGCCGATAAGGAATTCATCGTTTTTGTGGGACCTTCAGGTTGCGGTAAATCAACGACATTAAGGATGATTGCCGGACTGGAAGACATTTCCCAAGGGGATTTATACATAGACGGCAAGCGAGTCAATGATGTCCCCCCTAAAGATCGCGATATTGCGATGGTTTTCCAGAACTATGCCTTATATCCTCATATGTCTGTATTTGACAATATGGCATTCGGATTAAAGCTCAGGAAAACGCCAAAAGCTGAAATCAAGCAAAGAGTAAATGAAGCGGCAAGGATTCTCGGACTTGAAGAGCTGCTAAACAGGAAACCTAAAGCGCTTTCAGGTGGTCAGCGCCAGCGTGTTGCACTTGGCCGTGCAATTGTAAGGGACGCAAAAGTTTTCTTGATGGATGAGCCATTATCCAATCTCGACGCAAAACTGCGGGTTCAAATGCGCGCGGAAATAGCTAAACTGCATAAACGGCTCGACACCACAACGATATATGTCACACATGACCAAACAGAGGCAATGACCATGGCGACACGTCTTGTTGTAATGAAAGATGGTATCATCCAACAGGTCGGTGCTCCAAAGGATGTTTATGAGAAACCAATAAACGTGTTTGTCGGCGGCTTTATCGGATCGCCTGCCATGAACTTCTTTACCGGAACATTAAAAGAAGGCACAATCAAAATAGGCGAACAAACGCTTGAAATACCTGAATTTAAGATGAAAATGCTACGTGATCAAGGATATGTCGGAAAAGAAGTAATCCTTGGCATCCGTCCGGAAGATTTCCATAATGAAGGAGCTTATTTCACGGAGTCCCCTAACACTACATTCACGACCCAAATTGATGTAGCCGAACTCATGGGCGCGGAGATCATGCTCTACTCCACTTTAGAGGGGCAGGACTTCGTTGCAAGGGTCGATGCCAATAACATTATCCAGGCAGGCGAAAAGATCGAACTTGCGCTCGACATGAATAAAGCGCACTTTTTTGATAAAGGGACAGAACATCGCATTTTAGTTGAAGAAGATGAACAGATGCAGGAAAGCATGAAGTTATCTGCCAATTAAACATGAAAAGACCCATTCATTATGGGTCTTTTTACGTTTATTAAAATAAAGGGCGATTCATTCCTGGACCAATACCACTTCATCATGTCCGCATTCAGGGCATTTCATGAGATGGGGGCATTGCCCTTTTTGAAGGGATTGAGGGTATCCGTCGTTTTCTTTAAGTATGTCGATATCCATATAAGCACTGTAATCATCAGCATAATCCATGAATTTCCCTTTATCCTCAAGTTCACTGCCGCATTCCGGGCAATCTACATGAATTTTTCTTAGACCGTTGCAAAGCGGGCATATAGACATTGTTTTTCCTCCTGTTCCAGATACTTATGATTTCAGTATTTGTCGATTCCAGTATTTTAACACATGGAAACACCCTCCCTAATGCTAGAGGGAGGGTACTTCCATCCAATTATTTATTAACCATGTTAGCAGGATCGACCCATGCTTTGAATTCATCTTCCGTAAGGAACTCCAGTTTCAATGCCGCTTCTTTTAACGTGGAGTTGTCCTTGAAGGCAGTTTTGGCAATCTTGGCTGCTTTTTCATAACCGATATGCGGGTTCAATGCTGTTACCAGCATAAGGGAACGCTCTACATTTTCTTTAATCTTATCTTCATTTGCAGTGATGCCAACCGCACAATTATCGTTGAAGGAATGAATGCCTTCCGTCAATAATTTGACCGTTTGCAGGAAGTTATAGATGATGACTGGTTTGAACACATTCAATTCAAAGTTACCTTGGCTTGCTGCAAAGCCAATTGTAGCATCGTTACCCACGATTTGTGTCGCAATCATGGTAAGCGCTTCACTTTGGGTCGGATTGACTTTACCTGGCATGATGGAGCTGCCCGGCTCGTTTTCCGGAATGGCAATTTCTCCGATTCCGCTTCTCGGTCCGCTTGCAAGCCATCTGACATCGTTCGCAATTTTCATTAAATCCGCCGCCAATGCTTTCAAAGCACCGTGTGCGTAGACGATTTCGTTATGGCTAGTCAATGCATGGAACTTATTATCAGATGTGACAAAAGGATATCCTGTATCCGCTGCAATTTGTTTGGCAGAAAGTCCCGGGAATTCTTTCTTTGTATTGATTCCGGTTCCTACAGCCGTTCCGCCTAAAGCAAGGTTCAATAGTTTTTGGCTGCTTTCCTCAATCATCGCCAAATCTTTATCGAGCATCGCTTTCCAACCGGAAATTTCTTGTCCTAATGTTAAGGGTGTAGCATCTTGAAGATGTGTCCGGCCGATTTTCACGACATCCCAAAATTCTTTTTCTTTTGTATCGAATGTATCACGAAGTGCTTTGATGGCAGGAACCAATTTTTCAGCGACTTCCATAAAGGCTGCAATATGCATGGCAGTCGGGAAAGTATCATTTGAGCTTTGTGCCTTGTTAACATCATCATTCGGGTGAAGGATTTCCGATTCACCATTTTCTTTTAACCATTCATTCCCTTTGTTCGCGACCACTTCATTCACATTCATATTACTTTGCGTACCGCTTCCCGTTTGCCAAACTACAAGCGGGAAATGTTCATCAAGCGTACCTTCAAGGATTTCGCCGCAAATCTTGACGATGGCGTTCTTTTTAACTTCGGAAAGATCACCAAGATCAAAGTTCACCTTTGCAGCAGCTTGTTTAACGTATGCAAATGCACGAACCAATTCAATCGGCATTTTTTCGTTACCGATTTTGAAATTGTTACGGCTTCTCTCAGTTTGTGCTCCCCAATATTTATCAGCAGGAACTTTCACTTCACCCATCGTATCTCGTTCGATTCTGTATTCCATGTGTTCTCCTCCTAAGTTTGCACTATTCATTGAAGAATTTTTGCATATGAAATGAATAATGTCGGATTATTCTTTCTCTCCATACATTGTACAAACTTTATTATTTTAAAGCAAAAATATCCCGCTGACCCTTTCCATATTTCTGAAAAATCCTAGGCCATTCATATTTAGATGAAAATTTGGATATTCTTTTTTGACACATAAAGTGTAGGCACCGCTAGGCTTCAATTGACCTGGCCATGAACACCAACACATCATCACTCCCAAAATGTCCTTGACAGTATTTTGTATATATAGTAAATTCAAAAGAAATTGAATAATCTAAACTCTTATCGAGAGAGGTAGAGGGAATGGCCCGATGACACCTCAGCAACCTTCATTTGTTTCAAACCAATGAAAAGGTGCTAATTCCACAAGTTTATGAACTTGGAAGATAAGAAGAATGACTCGTCACTACTTAATCAAAGTCTTCTTCTTAAAGAAGACTTTTTTTTATTTTATTTAACTCAAAGGAGCAGTGAAAACCATGTATAAACCTGAAACATATCTTGCTCAATTAGGAAATCGCAGTGAAACGGCGACAGGAACAGTCAATCCGCCGGTATACTTTTCAACAGCTTTTCGCCACGAAGGAATCGGTCAATCGACGGGATTCGACTACACAAGGACAGGTAACCCTACCCGCCAGCTATTGGAGCGATCCATCGCCGATCTGGAAAAAGGAGACCAAGGCTATGCCTGCAGTTCAGGAATGGCCGCCATCTCCACTATACTCGCCCTTTTTAAATCTGGTGATGCGTGGATTGTCAGTGAAGATCTTTATGGCGGTACATATCGGCTGTTAGAACAAGGTTTTAAAAAATGGGGATTGCAGTGTGACTATGTAAACACTTGTTGTTTGGAGGATATCGAAAAAGCCATCACTCCTCACACGAAAGCCATCTTCATCGAAACTCCCACTAACCCTCTTATGCAGCAAACGGATATTAGCGCCGTTGCCGCATTGGCTAAACGATATAATTTATTGCTAATCGTTGATAACACTTTTTACACGCCTCTTATTCAACAACCCATCTTGCTTGGAGCGGATATTGTGATCCACAGTGCAACCAAGTATCTCGGTGGTCATAATGATGTGCTCGCCGGACTGATCGTTGCTAGCGGCGCTGAGTTATGTGATGCACTGGCCTTCCATCATAATGGCACTGGAGCTGTCTTGAGCCCATTTGATTCTTGGCTGTTGATGCGCGGAATGAAAACCCTGGCATTGCGGATGGAGCGTCATGAAAAGAATGCCAAGATACTTGTAGATTACTTATCGGAGCATGATTGTGTTACGGACGTATTGTATCCAGGCCGAGGCGGCATGATTTCTTTCCGCATCATTGATGAAGCGGCGGTCAACCCATTTTTACAATCGCTCTCATTAATTTCCTTTGCAGAAAGCCTTGGAGGGGTCGAAAGCTTCATCACCTATCCTGCCACACAAACACATGCCGATATACCGCTTGAAGTCAGAATGGCAAACGGGGTTTGTAATCGATTGCTCCGCTTCTCCGTTGGCATCGAAGATAGCGACGATTTGATTGGTGACTTGCAGCAAGCATTCGCACATGTAAAAAGGGAGGCACTACGATGACAGATCATGATTTTAGCTTTGAAACGAAATTACTTCATAATCAACATAAATTCGATCCGGTAACGGGCGGTGTGAGCGTCCCCATTCAGCATGCATCGACTTTCCATCAATCCGATATCGATCAATTCGGCAAATATGACTACAGCAGAAGCGGGAACCCAACTCGCGAGGCACTTGAAGATATCATTGCCGATCTAGAGGAAGGCACTCACGGCTTTGCCTTTTCATCAGGTATGGCTGCCATTTCAACAGCCTTCCTCCTATTGTCTGCCGGAGACCATATCGTCATTTCCGAAGATGTGTATGGCGGAACGTTCAGGATGGTCACAAGCGTATTGAACCGTTTCAATATTGAGCATACCTTCGTTGACATGACGGACCTTGAAAGTGTCAAAGCGGCGGTTCAGCCAAATACCAGGGCCATATACATTGAAACGCCTTCAAATCCGTTACTTAAAGTGACCGATATTCAAGCTGTATGTGATATCGCAAAAAAAGCTGGTGCCTTAAGTTTTGTTGATAATACATTCTTGACGCCCGCATTGCAAAAACCGCTGAATCTGGGCGCTGATGTTGTCCTTCATAGCGCGACGAAGTTTTTATCCGGCCATAGTGATGTGGTAGCTGGGCTTGCGGTCGTGAAAGATCCGGAATTGGCGGCAAGACTCGGTTCGCTTCAAAACTCCTTTGGAGCGGTCCTTGGTGTCCAGGATGCGTGGCTCGTAATGAGAGGCTTGAAAACCTTGTCAGTTAGAATGGAACATTCACAAAAAGGGGCAGAAAAGATTGCAGCCTACTTAAAGGAGCAGCCCTTGGTGAAAAAAGTGTATTATCCCGGCCTAGCCGATCATCCACAGCACGCCATCCAGAAAGGCCAGTCACTCGGAGCGGGGGCGGTCCTTTCATTTGAATTGGAAAGTGAGGAAATCTTCCGTTCCTTCGTGAACACTGTCGAGCTCCCTGTTTTTGCCGTAAGCCTGGGAGCGGTAGAATCCATATTATCCTACCCGGCCAAAATGTCCCATGCGGCCATGCCTGCTGATGAAAGGGAAAAGCGAGGCATCACGAATAGCTTGCTCCGCCTCTCTGTCGGACTGGAAAATCCGGACGATTTAATCAAGGACTTCGAAGCTGCCCTCGTCAATATTGCCAAAGGGGAAGCAATTGCTGCAAAATGATTAAAGTAATGGGTGCCTCATATTTTATGGGCACCTTTTTTATTCCATCAATAAAAGAAGACCATCGATTTCCCGATGGCCTGACTCTCATTTCTTCATATTATATTTATCCAGGAAGCGATCCACCCGTCCGCCTTTTTCAGCAAACTTCTGCTTTCCTGTATAATAAGGGTGCGTATCCGAGCTGATTTCCACTTTTAATAAGGGATATGTTTGGCCGTCTTCCCAAACGATCGTTTCATTGGACGTCTTAGTGGAGCCTGTCAAAAATTTATACCCACTGTTGGTATCCATGAATACCACTTGTTGATAATCGGGATGAATTTCTTGTTTCACTATTATCACCTCATCGTCAGTATAGGTATATCTTAAACGTAATGATTACTATTATCAATCATTATGCTTGAAGGTACCAAAAGTCGGTACCTTCATTATATTTTAATCTAGATGATCCACCCTTATTCAATTGTGTTCAGCCAGCCATGCCTTTATGCGGACCTGCCTGCAGTTCATACATTTGATAGTACTTCCCTTTCAGTTCCATTAATTCCTCATGTGTACCTTGCTCAGCAATCCGCCCTTTTTCCAGTACAAGAATTTGGTCGGCATTTTTTATCGTGGAAAGCCTATGTGCAATGATGAAGGTCGTTCTCCCTTTTTTCAGCACTTCCATTCCCTCCTGGATAATTGCCTCGGTTTCGGTGTCGATGCTTGCTGTCGCTTCATCCAAGATCAATATGGCCGGATTGAATGCGAGGGCACGGGCAAAAGAGATTAGCTGACGCTGTCCGGAAGACAGCGTTCCGCCTTTTTCGATCACGGGTTCGTCAAGCCCTAAAGGAAGATGCTTCAGCACTTTGTCCCCCCCGACATCTCTTAATGCTTTTTCAACCATTTCCCTTGTGATGCCTTTATGATTGAGACTGATATTGGAGGCGATGGTGCCAGTAAATAAATAGGGGTCCTGAAGGACGATCCCCATATGCTCCCTAAGCGTCTGATGGGGGATATCCAATATATTTCTGCCATCGATTTTGATCTTTCCTTCACTGCTGTCATAAAAGCGGAACAATAAATTCATTATGGAGCTTTTTCCTGAACCGGTGTGGCCAACTAAAGCGACCGTTTCCCCCTGTTTAGCGGAGAAGGAAATGTCCCTTAACACATATTCTTTATCCTTATAACCAAAAGAAACATTTTCGAATTGTACGTTTCCTTTGTATCTGGATATGTTTTCATCGCTGACTGCCAATCCCTTCTCATCCAATAAGCTGAACGTCCTCTCCCCTGCAACAAGCGCCTGTTCAAGATTAGCGAACTGATTAACGATTCCGTGAAGCGGATGTAGCAGGCGGCTGATCAAATCAACAATTGCATACATCATCCCTAAGGAAATGGCCGAACCCGCTGTAAGGGAAATACCGCCAAAATACCAGACGAAGGCCATCAGCGCCAAAACCTTAATGACGCCAATCAAGTTTCCACCCGTCAACGAGTTCAAATGGAGCATTTTATTTTGATAGGAAAAATGCTCCCGGTTCAGATTTTCAAAAGATTGCTTCGTCTCCTTTTCACGTCCAAATGCCTGAATGATGCTCATACCAGAAATGGATTCATTGATCATTCCATTAATATCGCTGACCCGTTCCCGAATGATGTGATTATATTTCGAGGCGAATTTACGGTATACCATCGTCCAGATAACGATGATCGGAATAAGTAGAAGGCCAATGGTACCGACTCGTGGATCCAGAATAAACAAAGCAATTAGAACGCCGAAAATATTAATGGTACTCGAGAAGAAGTTGGCGAGCACGGTTACATATAATTCCCGGATAGCTTCCGTATCATTAGTGACCCTGGCTACAACTTTACCCGCTGGCATATTATCGAAATAACGTATCGGCAAACGGGAAATATGCCTAAATATATCATTTCGCATCTTCTGTATGATTCGGTTCGCCGCTTTCTGTAAATAAAAACTCTGGCCATATTGAAAAATGGAGGAAAGGATGACAAGGCTGAAATAAAAAGCCACAAGCTTAATGATCCGCGGGATTTCCGGTTGATAAAATCCCATCACTTCCTGACTCGTCAATTTCACTGCTTGCGCACGTTGCTCTTTCCCGTCTTTTTTGATGATCAATGATTGGTTCTCCAAGGTTCTGCGCCCATCGATAGGGACTGCTTCATCTACGAAGACAAATTGATTGCCAACCTGCAGAACATGGACTTCCCTGCCTTTCTTCTCACCTTTTGAAAAGTAATCAGCCCGTTTATACCAATTTCCATCATACTTAACTGCATCTTTTCCTTTACCTGCTTCATGCCAGGAAGATTCGATGCCAAGTATATGTGAATCGATGATTTTCTTGGCAACGAAAGGACCCGTTAAATCGGCCGCTACCGAAAGAGCAAGCATGATCAGGGCGCCAATGATCAATTTTTTATAAAGGGCAGCATAATTAAAAAGTTTCTTTACGACCTTCATGCCTTCACCTCCGTTCCTTCGTCAACCTGCTGTCGTTCATATTGCTCCCTATACCAGCCATCATTCAGCAGTAAATCCGCATGAGTCCCCTCTTCGATGATCTTTCCGCTGTCCAATACGATAATCCTGTCCGCGTGCTGAACGGCTGATAAGCGGTGGGTTGTGATGATGGTCGTTTTCCCTGCCCGTTCATTTTGGATATTTTCGATGATCGTCGTTTCCGTTTTTGCATCGACAGCGGATAAGGAATCATCCAATATAAGAATTTCCGGATTTTTGATCAATGCCCTGGCAATCGAGATCCTCTGCTTTTGCCCACCGGACAGAGCGACACCCTTCTCACCGACGAGTGTCTCTAGACGGTTTGGCAGCATCATTAAGTCCTTCTCAAAATCCGCAAGCCGGATGGCTTCAGCCAGTTCATCTTCCGTTGCATCCATTTTACCGAATAAGATATTTTCCCTAACAGTCTTCGAGAATAAAAAATGGTCCTGTGGAACATATCCGATCCATTCACGGATATCTTCAAGGCTCAGTTGCTCCAGCGGCTTGCCTGCAAAAGCGATTTCACCTGTTCCTAAAGGATATTCTCGCAGCAATTGCTTCACGAATGTCGTTTTTCCACTACCTGTTTTCCCCACTATCCCCAATGTTTGACCGCGCTCAAGCTGAACGGAAATATCGGATAGATTCACAACCGTTGAGGAAGGGTATGTAAAATGCACTGAATTGAATTGGATATTCCCCGGGTTCGTAATACTCTCCAGCCTCATTGAATTCTTCACATCCGCTTCATACGAAAGGGTATCCTGAACACGGTCTAGCGAAGCATTTCCCCTTTGCATGACATTGATCAGTTCACCCACCGCGATCATCGGCCAGATTAACATGCCTAGGTACACATTGAACGAAACAAGTCCGCCAAGCGTTATGGCCTGTTGAAACACAAGATAAGCCCCATAGCCCAACCCGATTAAATAACTGATGCCAATGATAATGCTGATCGTCGGATCAAAGAGGGCGTCGATCCTTGCCACGGCTAGGTTTTTGCGATATACATCCTCGGTCATTTCCTCAAATCGCTTTTCATCTTCCCGTTCCTGGACATAGGCACGGATAACACGGACACCGGAAATGGATTCCAGGACCTTGTCATTTAAAGTGCCAAAGGCTGCTTGTGCATCCGTAAAACGTTTGTAAATTTTCTTCACGTAAATTTGCATCAGCACTGCCATGATCGGAAGCGGCAGCACCGCCGCAATCGTTAACTGCCAGCTGATCGTGGCTCCCATCATGACCACTACCGTGATGGTGAACAGCACCGCGTCAACGAGGGTCAATATCCCGAAACCAGCTGTGAGGGATATGGCCTTTAAATCATTGGTTGCCCTTGCCATTAAATCTCCTGTACGGTTTTTTTCATAAAAACTCGGCGTCATTTTCAGCAAATGTCCCATAAACCCTGACCTTAGTTTCCGTTCGACCAAGTTTCCGCCGCCGAATAACAGATAACTCCATAAGTAACCAAATAGGTAACTGCCGATCAGTACCATGAGCAAATAAATAACGTATTTCATGACCCCTTCCTGCGTCATGCTGCCATTGTTCATATCATCGATGGCATTCCCGACAAGTTTTGGCGGGATAACCTCCAAGATATTCACTAGACATAGAAATAAAATCGCCAAGGTGTAACGCTGCCACTGTTCTTTAAAGAACCAGGACAGCTTTTTAAAAATCGCAAACATGAATTCCCCTCCCTTTTGGTCAAACCTTTCACTCGCTAACCGCTTTCTGGATCTCCCGGCTGCAATAAGATTTCCAATGTTTTTTGTCTCATTTATAGTTCCTCCTATCCTTTATATGGAAAGGGTGCTAATGCACCTGGATCCAAAATGCCAAAAAGCCCCCGCCAATTAGCGGAAGCTTTTTTAGATGCGTAATAACACATATAAAAACGCAGGCCGCGAAAATTCCACAACCTGCGCTTTAAAATCATGAATGGAAACGAGGAATCCTATGTCTGGAAAGACAAGGTCTCAGGGCAGGCGGAAGTATGATATTCAATTGTGACATCACTGTGCTTAACTGATTTAGTCATGACGTTCGCCTCCTTTTCCATTGATTAATGGTAATTTTTAACTTGTTTTTAAAGATTACTACGATTGCATATTTTTGTCAATTGTGACTTTTCTAGATTATTGATGGATAATCCTTTATTCTAATAAGAATGACGCAACCTAAGGAGGTTCAGCATATGCAATGGAGAAAATATATACTCCTGGCGGTTCCCTTTTTATTATCAGCCATTTTCATCTTATTTGCCGTACCGGTCCAATATAGATTTTTATCCTTCATTCCTGTGTTTCTTTTCTGGATAGTTTATTATATTTTATTGTACCGGGAAAAGAAGAAAAAAAGATGACATCACCTTGGGGCCGTTGTAAATGCAACGCCCCTTTCTTGATGGCCCTGCATATAATGATCGAAAAACATTCGTGGTGAAATGTATGCTTTCCCAATATTTGCAAAAGCTGTTGGGTAAACACCCTGCCAAAACCAAACCGATCATCGATTCTGAAAGATATGACACGCTAAAATCCCGTTTACAAAAAGAGCTCTTTCAGCCTGTTGATGAGTCAAAAGCTTTTTTCCCCGAGGAAGCCGCTCTGATAAAAAGCATTCGAACCGAAACGGCTGCCTTGAACCGGAACAATATCACAAGAACACAAGCCTATCTTGCCTTTTACAATCGCAATCCAGAGGTTCACTGGGCCTTTTTAGCACATATGGTTTCGAGGAATGGAGGATACCATATGACTGACTTGAAAAGTTCAAACATGACCCATCTACTTGACAGAGCGGAACGGCAGAAATTTTTCCTTTTCCTTGAGCGTGCCAATTCAGCCATATTTGCAGATGCCTTCCCCCAGCTTCTTTTATATGAACATTCTAAACAAAAAGAACTACCGCTAAGAAGGTATTTACCAGTATTCCGCATTTCAAGATTCATGACCCCGATTTGGGAATCCTTCATCGAAGAGCCCCATTCACCCCTTTTGACAACGGCTCTTATCATTAATGAACAAAGAATGCTTCAGGAAAGGATATTAAAACGCACCCGTCATGGTGAAATCCTCCGAAGGCTTGATTTTCAGCTTCAGGAATACTTAGGCTTCATGAAAGTGATCTTTCCTTATGCAAACAAGCAAAAAGGACTTCATTCCTTGACAGGACTTACCGTCGAACGCTTTGCCGACCCGAAACAGCGTATTGCAACGGGGAAATTATTATATGGGCTTCTTTTTCAGCATCCGGTGGTTTTTCGCGGTGTTCGCCATTTTACAAAAGAGATTTCCCACACGGGTTCCAGGGAGGATTACTGGGCAAGCATATATACCTCTGATGGATCCACGTCAAAAGCTGATAAAATCTTCAGTCCCACTCTTCATGATGCATGGAAAGATCAACTATTCTTTCCTCCCCATTCCTTTGATTGGTTCACGAATGAAAGCTTCATGGAAGATTTACGAAGTTTACCGATCATTAAAAAGGAGGACCTGACCAACGAGGTGCTAGAAAATGTCAAGCAGCTCAAAACCCTTAACGAAATGAAAGCCATTTTCTAGCATGATGCCTCTTACTTTGAATATCCCATCCGCCATTTGGCAAGAATGGTTAGCAAAAAGAATGGGTGAATCAAATGAGAGGCATTGTACTATTGAATCCAAATTACAAAATTGGGGATTTACATACGGATGAAAGCTTGGCAATCCAAAAGATCGTGACGGACAAGTATATGGAAGAGAATAATATTTCCCCGGTCATACTCAATCCGTATCAAATCCACCCTTATTACACCATCCCGCATGAGCTTCTATCCAATTTACAAAGTAAAAAAACGGGGCAAATCGATTGCCTTGTGCTTCACTCCCTGGAAACCATTGAACGCTTCAACTATATTTACCCTGAAAAATGGTATGAGCTATGCGGATATTTCAAAGGGATTATCAGTGTCACGACTCAAACTCCCGTTAGGAAATATGAAGCAAAATAAAATCATGGTACTTAAGTCGCTGTAGTGAATTAGGGTTATAGTCATTAATCGTTCATATACAAGACTTCTTTCCAAGTACCTTGATTTATGCTCCCCTTTTTTATATGAGCACCCCAACCACGCATCCCTACTAATGATTGCCGCTGTACCGCTTCTTCCTCTATTTATCTATTATATCAATTTTCCCAATTATAAGATTACTAGGAATTATATAACTCCAAAACATTGTTTTGGAAATATAGATAAATTTACGGATAAAGCATAGAAAAATAAGTTAATTTTATATATCATTGGAGATAGGAATTTTCTTATTTTTTACTTTTACTAGAAAGGAATGTTAATGATGGCCAAAGAAAAAAAGAAAAAAACCCCAATTCCTTTCCGACTGAACTTCATGTTCTTTTTAATATTCATTTTATTTTCAAGCTTAATAATCCGGCTTGGCATCGTCCAAATCGTGTATGGGGATGATTACCTTCGCGAAGTCGACCGAACGGAAAACGATGTGGCCAATACCCCTGTTCCCCGGGGCAAGATGTATGACCGGAACTTGAATCCGGTCGTTGATAATGAGCCGCGTAATGCCATCACCTATACGAAATACCCGAATACGAAAACGGCCGATATGGTGAAGACGGCAGAGGTCCTTGCCACCTTGATAGAAAAAGATACCAAAAAGGTAACCCTTCCGGATAAAAAGGATTTTTGGATTTTAAAGCATCCGAAAGAAGCCGAAGCCTTGATCACCAAGGCCGAGAAGAAGAAGGTAATCGAAAAGAAACTGGAGCAAAAAGATTTATACAAACTTCAAATGGAACGGGTAACCGATGAGGATATCAAGGAATTCACCAAGGATGAATTGGAAGTGATCGCCATCTTCCGGGAATTCAATAGCGGCTATGCCCTCGCACCTTCGATCGTAAAGAATAAAGATGTCTCCACTAAGGAATTCGCCAGGGTCAGTGAACATTTGGCTGAAATGCCAGGCGTGGATGTAACGACGGATTGGGAAAGGACCTATAAGTATGATGAGACCCTCCGCTCGGTTCTTGGCAAGGTCTCTTCTTCCGAAGAAGGCATTCCCAATGAAAATATTGACTATTATCTGGCACGCGACTATACCAGGAATGACCGGGTCGGAAAAAGTTATATTGAAAAACAATATGAAGATGTCCTGCGCGGTCAAAAGACGCGGATTGAAAATGTGCTGAGCAAAGGGGAAGTCATCAAAACGAATACCCTCACTGAAGGGCAAAGCGGAAAAGACTTGGTCCTTACAATTGATATGGAGCTGCAGCAGCAGGTTGAAAAAATCATCGAGAACGAATTGCGCAAAACCAAGGCTAAGGGAAATACCTACTTATTGGATCGTGCCTTCGTCGTTTTAATGGACCCGAATACAGGCGAGGTGCTTACGATGGCCGGCAGGCAATACGGCCGTAACAGTAAAACAGGCTTGACCGAAATGAACGATTTTGCCCTTGGAAACATTACGACCTCCTATACGATGGGATCATCTGTTAAAGGAGCCACTGTCTACACAGGCTTTCAGACAGGAGCCATCGCACCAGGGTCAGCTTTTTTTGACAGGAAACTCCTTTTAGCAGGGGCTCCTAAGAAAGGATCTTATAGTGATTTGGGTTATGTAACCGATGTCTCCGCGTTAAAGAAATCATCGAATGTCTATATGTTCATGACGGCAATCAAAATTGCCGGCGGTCATTATATCCCTAACCGGCCGTTAGGAATCAACCGGGAAGCTTATTCCATCATGCGGAATCATTATGCCCAATTTGGCTTGGGTGTCCGTACCGGCATCGACCTGCCAAATGAATCCGTAGGGTTTAAAGGAGTCGATATGTCAACAGACGGATTGCTGCTGGATTTATCGATCGGGCAGTATGATACATATACCCCTATGCAATTGGCACAGTATGTTTCGACGATTGCAAATGGCGGAAAAAGGCTTGAGCCCCATATGGTCAGGGAAATCAGGAATCCATCCAACGAACACAATGAATTGGGCAGCGTCTTTAAAACAATGAGTCCCAAAGTGTTAAACGATTTAGGCGGGAAAGACGTTTGGATGCAGCGTGTCCAGGAAGGATTCAGGCAGGTTGCCCAGGAGCCAGGCGGGACGGCATATAAATATTTCGGCGGGAAGTCTTACCGTGCGGCAGCAAAAACGGGTACTGCCGAGGCCTTTTACGACGGACCGCGGAGAAATCAATATAGCGCTCCAGTCCCGACTATCAATTTGACGCTTGTAGGTTATGCACCTCACAATAATCCGGAAGTGGCATTCTCTGTCGTCGTGCCATGGGTGTATCAAGGCAAGCCCTCTGATGATATTAACAAAAGGATCGGGCGGGACGTAATGGACGCCTACTTTAAATTGAAGGAAAAAAGAGCAAAAGGTGAATTTGGTGCAGATAAAGCAGTAGAAAGCACTCAATGATGAATACAAAAAAGGCCTGCTCGATTACGAGCAGGCCTTTTTATGATGCCCATTTATTCCAGCTTTTGAACGAATTCCTTATAAAGGGCCCTAAGGGCATCTCCCCTGCTGATGATGCCGACGACTTTATCATTTTTGTCCACGACGGGGATTTTCTTGAAATGATGCTTGGAAAGGACCTTTATCAATTCATCTAGCGGATCTTCGGGAGATAGCTTTGTAATCCTTTTATTTTTAATGATTTGTGAGACTTTATCATTCATTTTGGATGTAACCTTTTCATCCAATTCTTCACCGGGAAGAACCGTAATGTAGGTGAAATACCCCATGATGGCTTCCTCTGCAGGTGTCAAGTAACGTAGGATATCCCCGTCCGTCACCATTCCCAATAGCTTATCATGTTCATCCACAACGGGGACCCCGCCCACTTTATTTTCGATCAATATCCGCAGAATTTCCTTTAATGTAAAATCAGGACGGGCTACAAAGACTTCCCTTATCATGAAATCCTTAACTAACATATTACCACCCCTTTTTTAAGTTTGTACGCTCTATATTCATCTCTCCCCTATTAATACCCTTACTTACTCTATTTAAAAACCCTTGCCGCCTGAACTGCCTTTTTCCAGCCATTATATAAATCCTTCCGTTCCTGTTCTTCCATCTCGGGTTCGAATTTCTTATCGACTGCCCATAGCTTTGAAATCTCTTCCTGACTTTCCCAATATCCGACAGCGAGCCCCGCCAAATACGCCGCTCCTAACGCTGTCGTTTCACTAATAATGGGTCTTTCGACAGGTACATTCAGGAGGCCGCTTTGGAATTCCATCAAGAAGTTGTTTTTGACAACCCCGCCATCGACCCTCAATGCCTTTAGGTTAATGCCTGAATCGACTTCCATGGCGCTAAGGACATCTTTTGTCTGGTAGGCCAATGCTTCCAATGTTGCCCGGACGAAATGCTCCTTCGATGTCCCCCTTGTCAGTCCGAATACAGCTCCCCTGACATCACTATCCCAATAAGGGGTACCTAATCCAACAAATGCGGGAACTACATAGACACCATCGGCTGAAGTGACCCGCAAAGCATACTTTTCACTGTCTTTCGGATCATGCAAGAGTTTCAGTCCATCCCTTAACCATTGTATGGCCGAACCTGCGACAAAAATACTTCCTTCCAAGGCATATTCGACTTTTCCATTCAGCCCCCATGCAATCGTGGTCAACAGGCCATGCTCTGATTTCACTGCCTTTTCTCCTGTGTTCATCAGCATGAAGCATCCGGTGCCATACGTATTCTTAGCCATTCCTTTTTCAAAGCATTCTTGGCCGAACAATGCGGCCTGTTGATCTCCCGCTGCTCCGGCAATCGGGATTTCGTGCCCAAAGAAATGGTGTGGTGCTGTTTTCCCGTATACCTCCGATGAAGAACGAACATCCGGAAGCATCGACCGCGGAACCTGCAGGATTTCCAGCAGCTCTTCGTCCCACTTCAGGTCATGAATGTTATACATCAGCGTCCTTGAGGCATTCGAATAATCGGTTACATGTGATTTACCACCCGAAAGTTTCCATATCAGCCACGTATCGATCGTACCAAACAATAAGTCTCCGTTTTCAGCCTTTTCCCGTGCCCCATCTACATGGTCGAGAATCCATTTCACCTTCGTTCCGGAAAAATATGCATCAATCAATAATCCGGTTTTCTGCAAAAATAAGTCATCGAGGCCTTCACCCTTCAATTGCGTACAAATTTCGCTAGTCTGCCGGGATTGCCAGACGATGGCATGATGAATCGGCTGACCTGTTTCCTTATCCCATACCACAGTCGTCTCCCGTTGATTCGTTATGCCAATTCCAGCGATCTGTTCAGGCCTTACATTCATTTCCGATAGACAGGAAGCGATTACCGATAGGATGGAACCCCAAATTTCATTGGCGTTATGCTCCACCCATCCTGGATTCGGAAAATATTGGGTGAATTCCTTTTGGGCAATATGCAAAACTTCCCCGCTTTTATTAAATAAAATGGCCCGGGAACTTGTCGTTCCCTGGTCCAATGATAGTATGTAAGTCTCCACGGCTGTCTCCTCCTGCACTTAAGAAAAGGTTCATTTCAGCTTAAGTGTCATGCTGTTTTTTCTTTCTTCATTTTACTAGATATACCCGTGAAAACAAAAAATATATAAACTACTGCAGAAAACTGAAAAATATTGGCAGGTTAAGAGTTTATCTTTTACAATGAAAATAAGATTGATAGGAGGAATGGAAAATGAATAACCATGAAATAGATTTTAAATTATATGGAGATGACATGCAGTTTGTTGAAGTGGAATTGGATCCTCAGGAAACGGTGATTGCCGAGGCTGGAAGCTTAATGATGATGGAAGATCAAATCAAGATGGAAACCATCTTTGGTGATGGGTCTTCAAATGGTGACAGCGGAATGATGGGTAAGCTATTCGGGGCCGGGAAACGGCTACTTACTGGTGAGAGTCTTTTCATGACGGCTTTTACGAATGAAGGACGAGATAAAAAACACGTTTCATTCGCATCGCCATATCCAGGTAAAATCATCCCGATGGATTTAAGCGAGCTGGGCGGGAAAATCATATGTCAAAAAGACGCGTTCCTAGCGGCAGCGAAAGGCGTTTCAGTCGGAATCGAGTTTCAAAGAAAGATAGGGGCAGGCTTCTTTGGCGGTGAAGGGTTCATCATGCAAAAACTTGAAGGAGATGGAATGACCTTCGTTCATGCCGGCGGCACGATCCATAAAAAAGAATTGGCTGCAGGAGAGATCTTACGCGTCGATACAGGATGTTTAGTAGCAATGACTAGCGGGGTAGATTATAATATTGAAACTGTAAAAGGCGTGAAAACCGCTTTGTTCGGCGGCGAAGGTTTATTCTTTGCAACATTAAAAGGACCCGGAACAGTCTGGGTGCAATCTTTGCCATTCAGCCGGCTTGCCAGCCGTGTATTTGCTGCAGCCCCGCAAAATGGAGGATCATCCGAAGAAGGCAGCGTAGCTAGAGGCTTATTCAATTTATTCAACGATAAATAAGAACCGGACCAATGGCTGCCATCCTGGCAGTCATTGATCTTTTTTAAAAAGGATGGGTAGCTACATGCAGCTTGTTAAGTGGTCCTACATGAGACGCTATAATATCAGGGCAATTTTTGATCAATTCCCGAATTCGCCTGTTATTTTCCGAAAAATAAGAGATTACTATTTTGTTTATACCGTTCACTGGACAGCTGCCGATGCCCCTATCGGCATAAAAGAGCTTGAAGAAATGGAACAGCTGCTCAACCGTGAGCTCGGGACTGAACTGCAATATCTCTGCCGAAAAAAATGAGTTACTCCTCGTATATCATTTTTCTTGTCATGCCTCCATCGACGATAAGATCCTCACCCGTAACGAAATTATTTTCCGTTGCCGTCAAATAAAGACAGGCCCTTGCAATATCGTCGGGTTTGCCAACCCGATTGGAAAAATGCTGCTGGTGATCTTCATCCCTCAGCGATTCATAATCTCCCGTTTCAATCCACCCCGGAGAAATCGAATTGACCGTAATTTTCTCTTTGCCCAAAGAAGCGGCAAGTGCATGTGTCAGTGCTTTGATCCCTCCTTTGGTTGCTGCATATGATTCCGAATCAGGTTCAGACATCATCGCTCTGGTTGATGCTATATTGATGATCGCACCTCCCCTTTCATTTTTCCGCATCGATTCTGCCGCGGCCCGGGAACAAAGGAAAACACTGCGCAAATTCGTATTCATCATATCGTCCCATTCCTCTATCGTCAGATCATAAAGCGATTTGAATAATGCCTTTCCTGCATTATTGATTAATATATCAATGGTCTTATATGTTTTTAGAGTTACATCCATCAATTGTTGAATGTCAGCTTCCTTGCGTACATCCGTTTTAACGAACATGGCTTCATGACCGTTACTTTTGAGCTCTTCCACACACAGAAGTCCTTCCCGCTCGTCCAAATCTGCGAGAACGACTGAAGCGCCGCTTTCTGCATATCCCTTTGCCACGCCTCTCCCTATCCCATTCGAAGCACCTGTTACAATCACCGTTTTATTTTTGAAATCCATTATTCCAACCTCACTTTCACAGCCACTTTTCCCTATCATAATATCCAATCCGCTCCACTTCAAACAATTTTGAGCTATTTAAAAATCCTTTTCCTTATCATCAATAATCGCAGGGACCCTTATATTTTTGTAGCCTCCCTAAAGTGATGTATGATAGAGGGTAACAACAAGAATGAACCAGAGTGAAAGGCATCCGCTATTATCTTTCTTACAGTGTAAAAATTTATATTGGAGGAATGTAAAAATGGACTTATTAAAAAATGTGT
The DNA here is from genome assembly GCF_056397085.1 of Peribacillus sp. 05N428. Lineage (NCBI taxonomy): Bacteria > Bacillati > Bacillota > Bacilli > Caryophanales > Bacillaceae > Peribacillus > Peribacillus sp. 05N428. The sequence goes on from NZ_JBFTMS010000012.1 coordinate 66,208, forward strand.
TTTCTTTAGGATTAGGTGCTGCCGCTGCTACAAAAGAGCAAATTGAAAAAACGGTGGACTCTCTTGTCAAAAAAGGCGATATCAGCAAAGAAGACTCCAAGGTCCTTATTAAGCAATGGGTCGAAAAAGGGGAGCAAGCCCAAAAGCAGCTGGATGATTCCGTCAAGGCCAAAGTCAATCAAGCCCTCAATGGCCTAAACTTGGCAACTAAAGAAGAAGTCGAGGAATTGGAGCGCCGTATCGTAATTTTGGAGAAACAGAACCAAAACTTACAACCGTGACAGGAGGTACTTGAATGTTTCGCAAGCGACTGAAACACGCACATCGTTACCAAGAAATCATTAATGCCTTCTTGAAAAATGGGTTTGGTTACTTCATCTATCGCCTGGGATTATCCGAGAGTAAAGCGGGATCGAAACTCCAACCCGATGAAAACCTGAACCTCCGCTCAATCGGAGAGCGGCTGCATACGATATTACAAAGCTTGGGACCTACATTCATTAAACTTGGTCAGATTGCAAGTACGAGGCGTGATTTCGTTCCTGACGAAATCGTCCGCGAGCTTGAAAAGCTACAGGACCAGGTCACCCCCTTTCCATTTGATAGGGTCCGTAAAATTGTCGAAGCCGAATTGGGTGATTCTTTGGAAAACATTTTCCTTGAATTTAATGAAACCCCACTGGCGACCGCTTCGATTGGACAGGTCCATACGGCTCGGCTTCCATCAATGGAAGTCGTCGCAATCAAAGTGCAGCGGCCAGATATTCTGCCGACTGTGGAAACGGATTTGGAAATTCTCGATGATTTGGCAAGACTTATGGAAGCACGCATATCTTGGGCAAGACGCTACCAAATCAGAAAAATGATTGATGAATTCGCTAAATCACTCCGCGCAGAACTTGATTATAACTCCGAGGGTCGAAACGGGGAAAGAATAGCCAAGCAATTCATCGATGATCAAGGGTTTAAGGTACCAAGGATCCATTGGGAGTTTTCCACAAAAAGGGTCCTGACAATGGATTTCATTCAGGGAATTAAGATCAATCATTATAAACAGCTTGATGAGGAAGGTTATGATCGCCGGCAAATCGCGGAAAGATTAGCGAACTCCATGCTTCATCAAATATTGATCGATGGCTTTTACCACGGTGATCCCCACCCTGGCAATATCATCATATTGCCAGGGAATGTCGTCGCACTCATGGATTTCGGAATGGTGGGACGTCTGGAGGAAGAAACGAAATATCAGTTCGCCTCACTTGTCATCAATCTGAAACGCGGAAGCACCAATGGATTGATCAAGACGCTTTCAGATATGGGTCTCTTGACGGATGAAATCGATATGGCCCCATTAAGGGGGGATATTGATGAACTGCGAAATAAATATTATGATATCCCATTGAGCCAAATCAGCTTAGGCGGAGCAGTCAATGACCTGTTCACGGTTGCCAATCGGCACCAAGTCCAAATCCCACCCGAATTCACGATGCTCGGCAAGGCTCTGCTTACCATGGAGGCCATCGTCGAAGGATTAGATCCTAATTTCAGCATCATGAAGGCAGCTGAACCTTTTGGGGAAAGACTTTTTAAAGAACGCTACAACCCAAAAAACATTGCGAAGAACGCCTGGAATCAATTCATCGAGTCTGCTGAAGCCATTGCCGAATTGCCCAAGGATATCAGGGAAGTGACAGGCATCATTAAAAAAGGGAAATTGCGGCTCGATATCAACATTCCCGAACTTCAAGTTTTTTTACATAAGCTTGATCAAATCTCGAACCGGCTGTCGTTCAGTATCATCCTGCTTGCATTCAGCATAATCATGGTCGGTCTCATTATCGGCTCTGCAATAGGCGGGGAAACCTTGATCCTTTGGAAGATACCGGTTATCGAAATTGGTTTTGTCGTTGCAACCCTGATGTTCTTACTCATGCTCTACACTATTTTCAGATCCGGAAAAATGTAAAACTTCTTAAAATGGAATTCAGATTGGTCTCATCCCGAACGTGGAGTAGGAGGCACTTTATCATGGAAACCATAGCCTAAAAACCAGCGGTAAGCCATATTTGTTTCAACTTCTTCAATTGTTTTACGCATTGAACGAATTCCGAAGCTATATTGAATGAAAGTCAGTTTAACTTATATAACTGGATCAATACTTGGGCCTTCTACCTCTGAATACATGCCTCCAAATCATAAATGAAAGAGAAGTCAATGGCAGGCTCCATTTTAAGAACTAAGTTGCGCTGGCACCAGTTGATCTAAAGTAATTATTTCAAGTCGATTCCGCTGAATAGAATCATGTTTAGAAAGCATCCTCATCACCTCAGGTTTTAATACTTCTATACAAATATGACTCTAGGCAAAAATGTTCTATCAAAAAGGTAAAACAAAGTTGATTGGAACGGAAGGTACGAGACTCCTGCGGGAAAAGCGCGTCCAGGGGAGACCCCGCAGGCGAAAGCGAGGAGGCTCACCGACCGCCCGCGGAAAGCGAGTGCCCTACGTTCCAATCAACGTCCAAATTGTACAAGCCATAAAAATAGACAAACTCGATTTTCATCGAGTTTGTCTACATTCAAGGGAACCCCTTTGGTAAGGGGGTTCCCTTTTCTTGATTTGATTCATTGGTTTTTTATCCGACGTTCATATGAAACGGCATACGCACCATGGCGAAAATGCAAGATCTGGTCTTCCGAGCATTCGATTCCTTCAGGAATATTGGTTGGATCAAACAATAAAGTATCTTTACACACTTCCAATTTTTTAGAGATCATTAAATGCCCTATCGTGATTACCTGTTTATCTTCCGACCAAGCTGTAGTCGGATCGTCAGTCGGGTCATTTTCCCCTCCTATTTGGATGTTCAATTTAAAGCCCACCGGTCCTTCTTTAAGCCTTTTTTCCATTTCTTCTTCCAGATACTCCGGCGAATGCTCGGCCACCTCCCTTTTTTCTAACATACTAAGGCCCGCATCTGGCACCCACTCGTACTTGATTGCCTGCCGCCTTCCTTCCTTGTTAATGAAATAGAATGCGTGAATGGAGTAATATTGGCACGTTGAAAAACTGGCTGGAGAACGCATTTCTTTAAGCATTTGCAAGCTTGCCTTGCTTTCAGGGTATTTCCACAGGATTTTTGCAAGCTCTTTCAGATTGGGGAAACCTTCCTTTGCAGATTGGAAAAAGCCAGCAATATCAACAAACGCTTGCGGTGTTTTCGCAAAGAATAACGGAATGGTCACAGTAATAAGATCTGACACCTTTCCATTCGGCAAATGAAACTTGACTGCCATGCCCTTTACAGGGGAAATGGCATCAGGATGGCTTGGAATCGGTGAGCTATTTGAAAACCGAATGATCACCGGCACGGCTTCATCCTGTAGATGCGAAGCCACCGTTAAGGGGGACGCTTTTCCGTTTGGGGTAAAAACCCCCTCATAAACATATCCCCTTGCATGCACACGCCGATAACCAGGATGTGTTCCTGCTACATTTTCAATCAAATTTACTGCTTCCCTGGCCAGTCCAGGTTTGTAGTCGTCGGTTCCTTCCATGATACCTCACCCCACCTTTTCAGATTATAATCCATTATTACATGTACCCCTTATCCCATTAGCTTATTCTTTCTTGAATCACCGAAAGCATTGATTGCAAAAAAAACACCTGGCGCTGCAAACATATGTCATATCTTTATGGACACGTGATTTTATCCATTAATTCTAGAACCGTTCAAAATGATCAGCATATACAGATCTCTTTTTCTTCCATAAAAATACTCATTCCTGTTCCGGCTCCACCTGTGAAAGGATCACATGGGTAACGGTTGCCGCAAAAGGAATGGTCCGATTGATGAATTCCTCCACTTCTTCAAGGCTCTGAGTGTGGATTTTCAGCATAAAGCAAGCCTGCCCGGCAATTCGATAACAAAAGTCAACATTCGGCACCTTGGAGATATACTTTTTGAATTTCTCATATTCCCCATTTTTTATCGTAGCTTCCACGATACACTCAATTGGAAAACCTATCATTTTATGATCAATCTCGGCAACATACCCTTTAATGATTCCGAACGACTCCATTTGCCGTACCCGTTCGGCAACGGTGGGGGCCGAGAGGTTTACTTTCTTTGCCAATTCCCTCATGGAGATTCGGCTATTCAACGTTAATTCGGCAAGGATGCTCTGGTCTTTCTCATCTATTTTCATTTTTAAATTATTCTCCTTCTTCTCTTTACATTCATTCATTATTAAACCGCATTACTTTACAAACGGAATTAAAATTTCTGGATTTTTATATTAGGATTATCTCAAAGGAGAGATGTTCATGACAAGAATAAAAAAATCATCAAAGGGCTCCAGTCCATTTCAAAGATTATTTCATTCTGAAGAGATTTCGCATAAATGGTCGGACCTCTCAGATTGCATATCTGCAAATGGGAAACTTTCGGAGAAATTGAAGGAAAACGTCAGAAGAGTGCTGGCATACGGTAATGGCTGCTCATACTGTCAGGCAAAAGGGACTCCGCTAAAGCCGGAAGATATGAAAGAAAGCTATGCAATTGCCTTTGCGGAAGTATTTCTCTTGCAACGTGAAAAAACGGAGGAAAAGTTTTTCCAAGTATTGAAGGAAGTGTTCAGTGATGAAGAGATTTCTGAACTATTGGCATTCATTTGTTTTACAACCGCCCAGCAATATTTCGGGGCTTTGATGGATTTACAATAACACCAAAAAAGGAACAGGCCCTCCGCCTCGTTCCTTTCTGTAAAAAACCTAAATCCTACCCTTCATCAGTTTGAACGATATCCGAATCCTTAATCAGCATCAGTTGAATGACCGCCTAGGATTTCGCACCATGATCCTCCATTTCATTGATCCTTGGAAGAATGGAGCGGGAAGGTACCGGGGATGTCAAAACCACAGATGTATTCAGATGTCCATAGGGTATTAATCGATCTATCAGTAATCTCATGCTGTCCATATCAGCTAAAGCCGCTTTCAAAAAATATCCAACTGTTCCTGTTACACGGTGGCACTCGATAATGTCTAAATCATTTTTCACTAATTGCTCAAAATCGGTAACAGGAACCTTAAGTTCACTCACCTGAATGAACACAAGTACACCCCTTCCTATTGCCAAAGGGGAAACCCTTGCGCTGAACCCCTCAATGATCCCCTTTTCTTGCAGGCGGTACATTCGTTCAGAGATGCTAGGTCGACTGAGAGCCAATTTCTTCGATAGTTCACTAATCGTAATGCGTCCATCTTTTTGTAAAAGTTCCAGTAAACTGACATCTATTTCATCCATGAAGCAACCGCCTTTCATAATGAAGGAATATAAGCATATATTTCTTTAAAATGTTGTATGGATAGTGAAAAATACATTCTTTTTTGTATGTAATTTTAACAGTTAATATTCTATCATTAAAATAATCAAATAGAAAAAGAAAATTCAGAATTTACCAAAGGGAGGAACCTGCATTGACCTTTACTAAAATCCCGGTTCGACAAAACATCGAAAGCATTCGCCCATATGTTTCCGGCAAGCCAATTGAAGAAGTGCAACGTGAACTTGGTCTTGAAACGATCGTTAAATTGGCATCCAATGAGAACCCATTCGGTTACTCACCTCTAGCAAAAGAAGCCATGCTTGCCGAAATGGAGCAAACCTCCTTTTATCCTGAAGGTATGGCGCCTGCATTAGCTGAAAAGCTGGCAAGAAAATTGAAGATCGATAAAGATCATATCATTTTAGGCAATGGATCTGATGAAGTGATACGTTTGTTGACACGAACCTATATCCAACAAAATGATGAAGTCATCATGGCTGATGTGACCTTTCCACGCTATGAAACGAATGTATTGATTGACGGCGGCACACCTGTAAAGATTCCTCTTATCAATGGTGTACATGACCTCCAGGGTATGTATGAAGCCATAACAGAAAAAACGAGAATGATATTCGTCTGTAATCCCAATAATCCGACAGGAACGATCGTTCAAAAAGAAAAGTTACGCTCTTTTATCGAGAAGGTGCCGAAACATATTTTACTGATCGTTGATGAAGCATACTATGAATATGTCGATGATGCAGAATATTTAGAAACCTTGCCGCTTCTCAAAATGCATTCAAATCTGGTTATCTTACGCACTTTTTCAAAGATTTATGGACTGGCTGCTTTAAGGATTGGATACGGTTTAATGGATGCCTCCATCATACAAGAGCTAGTTAAAGTGAAGGAACCCTTCAATACCAATCGTTTAGCACAGGCTGCGGCATTCGCTTCCCTCGACGACGATCCATTTGTTGAGAATTGTGTTCGTAAGAATGAGGAAGGAAGAAGATATTTAGAAAATGAACTAAGCAAGATGGGTTTAACATTCTTCCCTTCACATGCCAACTTCTTGATGGTCGAATTGAACCAGCCTGGCAGGGACATTTTTGAGAAGTTATTAATCCAGGGTGTCATCATCCGTTCAGGTCATTTGCTAGGCTATGAAAATACTATCCGCGTGACCATCGGCACTCCGCTTGAAAACGAGAGATTCATAGCATCCTTACAACATATAATCAATAAAACATCTGGAGCATGACCAATCGAAATGAAGTTGCAGAATATCAGTGATCAGTAATGAAAGATACGCCATGGACGCCTTTGCCCATGTCGTATCTTTTTTACGTGGATTTTATTTAGCGATATTCTTTTCTATTATAGGTGTTTCCTGTTTGTCCACATTTTTAAATTTAAAAATCGAAATCGAGATTAAGGCAGCCAACACAATCAGGCAAGCAATGATACTGATCCGATTCTGTTCACTGAACACGAACGTGACACAAATGATGCTTAAGGTGATTATGGTAAACAAGGTTACATATGGAAATCCCCATAATTTAAAACTCGGAGCTTTGGGATATGAATTGCGAAGTTTAAGCTGCGCTAAACAGATGCTGATCCATACAAGTGATACTACAAAACCCGGAAACGCCATTAATAGAGTAAATGCCTTGTCCTGAGCAACGAAAGTAATCATGGAGCCGACGACCAATACACCTGCACTTAATATCAAACTGTACATGGGAACGCCATTTTTTGATACATAAGAGAACGACTTGGGAGCTTCCCCTTCTGCAGCTAAAGAATGAAGCATTCGGGTACACCCATATATTCCAGAGTTAGCAGCTGATAAGACGGCCGTAATCAAAATGAAATTCATGATATGTGCAGATCCCTGAAAACCTGACATGGACAAAACTTGTACAAACGGACTTGCCTGGTCGCCAATTTCATTCCACGGAATCAAACCGCAGATTACAAGTATCGGTAAGGTGAAGAATAATACGACTCTCCAAATATAGTTTTTAATGACCTTAGGTAAAATGCGCTCTGCATCCTTTGCTTCCGTTACCGTCACCCCTATTAACTCGGAACCGCCATAGGAGAACATGACGATCAGTAATGCCGAAAAGATGGACATCCACCCATTTGGGAAAAATCCTCCATGCCCTGTGAAGTTTTGCAGATAATTAGATCCGCCGCTTGGGATGACTCCAAATAAAATACAGGCTCCCAATATGATGAATAAGATGATCATTGTAATTTTAATGCCGGCAAACCAAAATTCGAATTCACCATAATTTTTGACATTCATCATGTTAATTCCAATGATGAAAGCTGTACACCCTAAACTTAATATCCATAACGGGATTGCCGGGAGCCAATACTGCAAGAAGCTTCCTGCCACCACTACCTCAATGACACAAACGGACAGCCACATAAAACAATACATCCAGCCTACGATGAAGGAAAAGCGCTTACCGAATGCTTTCTGAACGAAGCCTTTCATATTCGTATTTGGATAGACAATTGCCATTTCCGCTATAGCACCCATGACTACAAGCAGTAATAATCCTGCAAAGATATAAGTGAATATGACTCCTGGCCCTGCTAACGATATGGTTTCGGCACTTCCTTTAAAAATCCCAGTACCTATTGCCCCTCCCATTGCCATCATGCTAATATGCCTTGGCAATAATTTCTTTTGCAATGACCCACCATTTGACTCCATTACATTTGCCTCCTTCATTCCATAATTTTCTCGTATAAATTAAACCCATTTCAATCGTTGAATGGCGAATAGATATGTTATCTCATCAACCGTTATGGTTTAGGAGTGGAAGGATCCAAAGCCTTATTGAAAACTCTATACTTCCCCAAAGTAAAAATGATATCAATATGCCGATGGTTTTACAAGAGGGAATCATTGCAGGCCAATACGGCCCCTGTTTCGTCAAACGCCGGGACGGATTTTCGAAATGGAGTGAATTTACTGATAGCCTTGCCTTTCGGGGACAATTACCAGGTTTTTGACTCCATTAAGATAAAACATTCTAATCGGGGACTACATTGGTAATCCCCATTACTTTACCTTTTCCTATTTATTTACGATGTGAATTGCATGTCCCAAAACTGCCTCAGCCGCTTCCAGCCACCCCTCGGTCAAGGTCGGATGAGGATGCATGCTGAGGGCTATATCTTCGACCCGAGCCGCCAGCTCAAGGGCAAGGACCCCTTCACCTATAAGGTTGGAAGCATCAGCACCTACCATATGCATTCCGAGCAATATATGGCTATCGGCATCCACGATCACTTCGGCAAATCCCTCCGTTTCATTCGTTGCTAACGCCCTTCCGTTGGCACTGAACGGAAATTTGCCAACCTTGACGCTGTATCCCTGTTGTTCAGCTTCTTCACGGCTTAAACCAACACCAGCTATTTGTGGTTCCGAAAAGATTACATAGGGAACATAAGGCGAGTCAACGGCACTTGGCAGCCCCGCTATCACTTCAGCTGCCACGATTCCCTGTTTGGACGCTCGATGGGCAAGAGCCGGACCAGGCGTAGTATCACCGATGGCAAAGATGTGCGGTACATTTGTACGGCATTCCATATCCACTGCTATATGGCCTTTCTCGCCAACCGTCACTCCAGCCCGATTCAGGCCAATTTCTTCAGTGTTGGGGATCCTGCCAATTGTAACCAGTGACTTTTCGCTCACGACGGCTTCCGTCCCCTGTTCTTCCGAGGAAACAAGAAGATGCACTTGACCATCCACTACACTCGCTTTCTCTACCCTAGAGGATGTTTTGATATTGATCCCAAGCTTCTTGGCATTCCGGGTGACTTCCTTTACCAGGTTTTCAGCAACGTGGGGGAGTATGCGATTGTCCATCTCAATGATGGTCACTTTAGTACCCAGCTTTGCAAATGCCATACCCAGCTCGATTCCGATATATCCTCCGCCAATGATCGACAAGCTTGCTGGAACTTCCTTCAGCTGCAAAGATGATGTTGAATCCAATATATATTCTCCATCGACTTTAATGAAGGATGGAATGAAAGGCCTGGACCCCGTCGCAATAATTGCCTGTTCAAACTTGTAGGTTTCAAAATCGCCATCGGTTTCAACCCCAATGCGGTCATCAGATAAAAAAGTTGCTTGGCCTTTAACCACCGTCACTCCGTTTTCCTTACACAAATGGGCAATACCTTGCCCCAACTGGGATGTGATGCCCGCTTTCCAATCCTGCCAAACTCCCAAGTCCATAGTGGTTCCTTCCTGAGGTAGCCGGATCCCCATTTTCCCTAAATCGTTAAGCCCATGATATCGATCAGCTGCGTGAATCAATGCTTTTGAAGGTATACAGCCCCGATTAAGGCAAACCCCGCCCAGCTTATCCTTTTCAATCAGCACGACCGATTTTCCTAACTGGCCGAGACGGATAGCCGCAGCATATCCTCCCGGACCTCCTCCCATGATGACAACATCCGTCTCAACAGCAACTTCCCCTACTACCATTTATCTCATCTCCACAACTAAACGAATTGGATTTTCCAGCAATTCCTTGATTTTATTGGTGAATTGCACCGCTGTTACCCCATCAATCAAACGATGATCGAAAGAAAGAGACATATTCATCATTAACCGGATAACACCTTCCAAATCGCGAACGACCATTCGATGTTCCATTTTATGCAAAGCTAATATGGCCGCTTCCGGATAGTTAATGATCGGGGTAGCGTGCATCCCTCCGATAGGTCCTACATTGCTAATGGTAAATGTACTGCCTGTGATTTGATCAATACTCAACTTTCCTTCACGGGCTTGAGCTGCCAATTGCCTGATTTCATCAGCCAGTTGGAAAATGGTTTTTTGATCGGCATGTTTGATCACTGGAACAATGAGACCCTCGTTTGTATTCGTCGCAATTCCAATATGATAATAATTTTTCAGGATGATTTCATTGGTCCTTTCATCAATTGAAGCGTTTAGTGTTTTGAACTCCTTTAAGGCGATGACAATGGCCTTAACGAAAAAAGGCAAAAAAGTCAATTTTATATCCTTATCATCTGAATACTCCTTTAATTGATTTTTAAATTCCTTCAATCGGTCCATTTCCAATTCATCTACATGGGTTACATGAGGAATGGTCGAAACTGACTTCACCATATGTTCAGCGATTTTTTTACGAATGCCTTTAAGCGGAATCCGCTCTTCCCGCTCATTTCCCATTATCGGGGCCATCTCTTGACCCGTCTTGTTATCATGCTGTTTGGCCTTTTCCCGTGTAAATGAATCATTCTCTTTAAACTGCTTCAAGTCACTTTCGGTAATTCGCCCAGCCGGACCGGAGCCTTTAACCTTCTCGATATCAATCTTCATTTCCCTGGCCATTTGACGCACGAATGGTGTTGCCAGCGCACGCACTGCCTGATGATGATGTTTAGTCGTAATATGCTGCGCATTGACATTTACATCACCGGATTGCCCGACTTGGTTTTCTTCTTCACTAATGCCAGTATCCGGAACTGACACATCGTTCTCTTCCTGAATTGTGAATATAGTGGTTCCCACTTCCACGATATCCCCTACGGAAAAAAATATTTTCTTAACCACTCCCGCTGCCGGAGCTGTCAATTCCGCATTGACTTTATCCGTTTGCACCTCAACAATGGGTTGGTCCTGTTTTACCGCATCCCCTTCCTTGATGAGCCATTGGATAATTTCCCCTTCATGCATCCCTTCCCCTACATCAGGAAGTTTAAATTCCATCATGCGTCATCCTCCTTCTCCCTTAATCATTAAAATGATATCGTTTCGACAATTCCTTTTTTTACACGTTCAACAGTCGGTAAATAATGATCTTCTATTGTAAACGGCGGAACCGGTACATCAAATCCTGTTACACGCTTAATCGGCGCTTTCAGGTAAATAAGAGCTTCATCATTAATGATGGAGATAATCTCCGCACCTAGACCGGCAGTCTTGTGGGCTTCATGGACGATTAATGCACGACCTGTCTTTTTAATGGATTGCACGATCGAATCCCTATCTAAAGGGTATAAAGTTCTAAGATCGACCACTTCACACTTCCAGCCTTTTTCTGCTTCAATCTTTTTCGCGGCATTCAATGCCTCCCTTAACATGGCCCCCCATGCAAAAATGGTCAGGTCGCTTCCCTCCTGGACCACTTTTGCTTGACCGATTGGTATTCGGTACCTTTCGTCTGGAACTTCTTCCTTAAAAGCCCGATACAATTTAGTCGGTTCCAAAAAAATCACTGGATCTGGATCTTCGAGCGCTGAAATGAGCAGCCCTTTTGCGTCATATGGATTACTGGGTGCAACCACCTTTAAACCCGGAGTATGGGCAAAGAAGGTTTCGACACTTTCGGAATGAAGTTCAGGACCCCTGATTCCGGCACCATATGGCGTACGGATTACGATGGGCACCCCAAATTGCCCACGAGTACGATACCTCATACGGGCAGCATGGGAAACGAGCTGCTCGAACCCCGGATAAATAAAGGCGAGAAACTGGATCTCCACTATGGGCAGCATTCCGTTAAGAGCCAAACCAATGGCAGAGCCGATGATTCCGGATTCAGCTAATGGCGTATCCACAACTCGATCTTTTCCATACTTCTCATAAAGTCCTTCCGTCGCTCGAAAAACCCCGCCATTCACGCCAATATCCTCACCCAAGATCATCACGCGATCATCATGACCCAGCATTTGGTCCAGCGCTTCCGTAATAGCCTGGAGCATCGTTAAATTTTTGCCCATCATTTCTTCCCGCCTTTCCTTAAGATTTGGTTCAATTCCTGCTTCTGTTCCTTAAGATGCCATGTCTCCTCTGCATATACATGGTTAAACATTTCGAGCGGGTCGGATTTCGGATACGCTTCGGCCTTTTTAAGGTGGGCATCGATCAGTTCGTTGAATTGCTTTAACACCAATTCTTCCTGCTCTTCATTCCAATGACCCTCTTTATTCAAATACTTTCTAAGGCGTGTAATGGGATCGCGGTTTTCCCTCCAGAACGTTGAAATTTCGTCCTGATCGCGATATATGTTCGGATTGTCTGCAGTAGTATGGGCGCCATAGCGAAAGGTAATGGCTTCGATTAATGTAGGCCCTTCCCCTTTAAGCGCTCTTTCGACAGCCTCCTTTACAGTCATCCATACGGCAAAAATATCATTCCCATCCACCCGCACCCCATGGATGTCATAAGCAGCAGCACGCTGGGATATTGTTTTTGATGCCGATTGCTTTTCAAAAGGGACACTGATTGCGTAGCCATTATTTTGGCAGAAAAAGATTGTCGGGGTTTTATAAACGCCGGCAAAATTCAGTGCTTCATGAAAGTCCCCTTCAGAAGTCGCTCCATCGCCAAAATAGGCGATGCTAACATTCTTTTCGCCTTTAAGCTTACTTGCCCAAGCCGTTCCAACTGCATGAACCATTTGAGTGGCAATTGGAACACTTGGAGGCAATATCCTTTTTCCTTCTGGACAAATCGAACCATCAAAATGCGCCATCCAGTATAGGAAAACACGGTATAATTCCTGTCCATGAATGATTGCCGCTCCATGATCACGGTATGTGGGAAACATCCAGTCCCCTGCCGACAATGCCAAAGCGCTTCCTGCTTGGGACGCTTCCTGCCCTTCGAAAGGTGCATAAGTCCCGATCCTGCCTTGGCGCTGGAGATTAATTGATTTTCGGTCAAATGTTCTGAGCAGGAGCATGCTCTCATACATCTTTAACATAAGTGATTTATCGATTTTTCCATCAATCGCTTCAATGATTTCCCCATCAGAAGTCAATACACGAAACATTTCCGGCTCAACTCCGCTTGAATGCGCTTTCATTATTGGGTTTCCCGTCTTTTCCATTTCATTTCTCCCCTTAAGATAGATTTGTTTCGCAAACTTACCTAGGTTTTGAACAGTCATGAAATAACAGCCCAAAATGTTTTTATTAATCTTTCTGTCTGTGATTAAATGCTGTTTCATAAACTACATTTCCTTATATAAAAGGATAATACATCCATGTTTTTAATAATATGTTAAATAGAATGAATTTTTTACATATTACCTTTATTTAGAAGATGTTTTCTGATACTTCACCTTCATTTTGAAAATGAGAGCCTTTAATGGGAAATTTCATAATGATTACCTTCAAAATGTGATATGCTCCCGACAGATTTAGAACCTTCATCCCAAAAGTATCCAGCACAAAAAAGACCCATTATATAATATATGGGTCTTAGGCTGTATAAAAACTCCAAGAAATCAGTTGCCTACGTTTTTTTCAACAGACAGTTAATTTCAGAAATCCGCATCCCTTTCCGCCGACTGCCTGCCAAGCCACATCAAAGCAAGCGCCTGCGGGGCCTCGGCTAGCCAGTTTTTCGGCAGGAGTGTCGCATATTTCTTCCATCCAATGAGGATTACAGGTGAAAAACTTAAAGGATAAACTAGTCTAAAACTTGGTTCGGAATAGACCAGCCTGCAGTTTTTTCTAGAAAACATTGCTTATGATTTCAGAAACCCGCTCCCTTTCCGCCGACTGGCTGCCAAGCCTCCTCGACGCAAGCGTCTGTGGGGTCTCGGCTAGCCAGTTTTTCGGCAGGAGTGTCGCAAATTTCTTCCATCCATTAAGGAGTACAAGAAAAAACATGAAGGATAAACTAGTCAATTAAACATGGTTCGGAATAAGACGAGCCAGCATTTTTTTTAAATAACACAAAGGTGATTGGAACGGAAGGCGCGAGACTCCTGCGGGAAAAGCGTGGCATAGGAGACCCCGCAGGCGCGCCGAGGAGGCTCCCGCCCGCCCGCGGAAAGCGAGTGCATGAAGTTGAAATCAACGTTCCCATTTTACAAACCCACGAAAAAGCTGTCGGCAAACAATTATTATCTAGTTTTGTAAACAAAAGGGCTCTATCTAATTAAAACAAAGGTGATTGCAACGGAAGGTACGAGACTCCTGCGGGAAAAGCGCGTCAAGGGAGAGCCCGCAGGCGCGCCGAGGAGGCTCCCGCCCGCCCGCGGAAGTCGAGTGTATGAAGTTGAAAAAAATCATTACACATACCCTCTTTCAGGGATCCGAAATTAGATCAATGTTACCCTTTTTGCATTTCAGGATGGGGTAGGACCCGCAACGGGAATTGCACCCAAAGGTAGAAAAGGTCTATTTTTCAAATGTTCCTTTAACGACAGCATGGCCATCTTTGACCATCATCTGCCCCATCGCGATAACACTATTTATTTCTAAAGTTCGTTGATTCATCATGATGATATCCGCGTCCTTACCTACCGAAAGCTTTCCCTTTGCAGAAAGCTTTAAAATGTTTGCCGGGTTTTCCGTCACAACTCGTAGGGCATCGGCAATTGTCACTCCATCCTCGAGCACCGCATCGACAACACATTCATATAAGGACATGCATGTACCAATGTTCAAACCACGCAGGTTGCCGCTTCCATCGAAGTCAGGCAGGCTGGCTTGCCCATCTGAAGTTATGGTGATCTGTCCGATTTCAACGCCTTCTTCTAGAGCCATTTTAATTGCTGTACTTGCTTTGACCTCTCCTTCTTCGAGGAATTTCTGGATTGTACTTGTCGTAAAATCTATATACCCCCCCTTTTTTGCATATTCCACCCCTGCATTGAATAAATGCGGATTTCGGTTTATATGTGTAGGGTAGAACTGAGTGATCGGAATTTCCGTTGTTTCGACAACTTCTTCAATTACATGCAAATGATCTAGACTGTCGCCGACATGTATGTTTACTATACCGCTTTTCCCTGATAACAGACCTCCATTACGTGCCTGCGAGGCCAGCTTAGCGAGTTCGGCTGCAGTCGGCTGCGAAGAACGGTGATCGGCAATGGCTATTTCGCCAACACCAATAATTTTATCCACAAGAATCAAATCATCCTCGATCTTACCGGTTAACGTCTTGACTGGAACTTGATACGAACCAGTCTGAACGAAGCAGCTAATTCCTTCTTCTTCAAGCGCTTTCGCTTTAGCGAGAAGTGCAGGCATCGTCCTTGTCGTTCCATCTGTGCCGATGACCCCTACCAATGTCGTTATACCCGCTAAAGTGGCATCTGTTAATTGGATTTCAGGTGTCCTCGTTTTAAAGCCCCCTTCCCCGCCTCCGCCGATAATATGTACGTGAGCATCTATAAAACCCGGAGCCACAATTTGACCACTCGCATCAATCACTATCATTTCAACGAAATTGGCAGGTACATCAATCTTGTCCTCAATGAAGCCAATTTGCTTTCCAACCAAGAGGATATCTTTTTGGCCCATATATTCCGGACCATAAAGCTCCCCATTTTTAATAAGTGTGAGCATTGTTCGTTCCCCCTTAAAAAATTGAAATTTTCAAATAGGTTTCAAAATCTTTCACTCGGGTAAATATACAACATGACCCGCTAACAATTACATAAAAAAGTCCAAAACATACTTGTTCATTTTTAAACGTTGTAGCTGAATTGACATCTTGATTATGCTTTTCCAAAAGTATAAAAACAAAAGGAGTAAACGACATGAATAAAGTGATTTCTTCTGACATTCAAACAAATAAAAGATTATCCATGCGACAAATCATGAACCTATATCAAGTTACAAAAGAATTTAAAGGAAATATATATTTTATCTGCAACCATAAATTGGTCGATGCCAAGAAACTTTCGACTTTCGTATCCTTTGTGCTCATTCTTCAAGAGTGTGCAACCATGAAAGTCATACTTGAAGGCGAGAATGTACACGCCATGCTTGAAAAAGTACAGGCTATTTGTAAAGAAAATGATGAAAGTGCATTTCGTTTCCAATCGAACCAAACCGTAAATATTTAAATGATTCCAACTACTTTTTGAAGAGGGTGTATTTATATGAGAACCATTTTAATGGTGATAGGCGCAATCGTCGTAATCGGCATAATAGCAAATCTCATTTTTTAAGAATGATGAAAGACTGTCAATGATTGACAGTCTTTTTTTGTTGATTTGATTCAGAAAGGCTTGATCATGCTCCCGTACCTGGGAATCACCACGGAACCTCCCAGTCCCTCCATTTATTCAAGCCTTCCCGTATTTCATTTCCTTTGTCAATCCAATATTGTCTCCTCTTCTCCTCTTCTTCCTTCTCCTGTTGCTCAGCTATAAGTGCCTGTTGTTCTGCTATAAGCGGACCGATATCTTGAGCTTTAAAAGATTGAGCAGCTTGATTCTGTAAGGCTTTCGACATTATTTTTTGAAAGATGAGTGCACTTCCCTGACTGCTGTGTGTCGTTAGATAATGTTTTGCGTCCGTCTTATCATATCCCGCCCAAACAGCACCGACCAGCGAAGGTGAATAACCGATGAACCATTGATCTTTAACCCCTGATACTCCTTCGATGGGAACTTGTGTAGATCCTGTTTTACCTGCTATTTCATAACCGGAAACAGCCGCGTTTTTCGCTGTGCCATATTCCACTGTTCCAAGCAGCATGGCATTCATTTTGTCGACGGCGCCTACAGAGGTCACTTTGGTGCTTTTCTCTTTCCAGGCGGCAACCTCTTTTCCATCGGCATTTTCTATCCTTACAATGGCGTGGGTTTCCATCCGTTCCCCTTCGTTGGCGAAAGCGGAAAAGGCTCCTGCCATCTGCAGCGGGGACACACCTTTTTTCATCCCTCCTAAAGCGATAGACAGGTTTCGATCATCCTTGTCATATGGAATCCCAAACCGCTTAAGTGAATCAAGCCCCCTATCGATGCCAATCTCATTCAATAGCCAAACCGTCGGTACATTCAAGGAATTCATCACCGCTTCATACATGGGGACTTCTCCTTTATATTGACCACTCAGGTTTGTTGGCTCATATTCACCGAAGCTCATTTTTTCATCCTTTAAAGGGTCAGTGATATCATATCCCTCTTCAACAGCCGGCGTGTAAACGACAAGCGGTTTAATGGATGAACCAGGAGACCTTGTCAGTTGGGTTGCCCGGTTATATCCCATGAATTGGTGTTCACCTCTCCCGCCGACAAGTGCTTTTATGCCGCCCGTTTCAGGATCAAGAAGGACAGACCCGCTTTGAACCAGTTCCTCTGTACTCGTTCCAACCGGAAAATTGGCTGGATTCTCATACACGGTTTCTGTAGCCTGCTGCATGGACTGGTCCAGGGTCGTGTAAATTTTATACCCCTTTGAAAGCAGCTCCTCAAGCTTAATTCCATATTTACTCGATGCTTCCGATAAAACATGATCGACATAATAAGGATACTTACCTCTTAATGGATCGGTTTCCTTCTCCCCCATAAGAAGTGTCACCGAATCTTTTTTTGCGGCCGCTTCTTCATCTTTCGTCAAATAACCATGTTCCGCCATTCGCGAAAGAACCAAATCACGCCGCTTCACTGCACCGTCCAAATTCTTGTATGGATCAAGTTTGGATGGCAAGTTAATGACTCCCGCAAGCAAAGCTCCCTCGGCAACGGTCAATTCAGAGACCTCTTTGGAAAAATAAATATTTGCAGCCTTTTTGATTCCCCATGCCCCATGGCCAAAATAAACTTGATTCAAATACATTTCCAGGATTTCATCTTTTGTATATTGATTTTCAACTTCCTGGGCTAGAAAAAACTCTTCTATCTTTCTCTTCAGTGTTCGATCTGATTCCAGCATCGTGATTTTCACAAGCTGCTGGGTGAGCGTGCTCCCGCCTTCAACAACACTTCCAGCCTTCGCATTTTTAACCAAAGCCCGCATGATCCCTTGATAATCTATGCCGTGATGTTCATAAAAACGGTGATCCTCAATGGAAACCACCGCTTGTTTCATATGTTCCGGTATTTCATCTATCGCAACGCCCTCGGATTTATTTGCCGTGATCGTACTGGCTAGATTCCCATCCAGATCATAGATCCCTGTCGGTTGCTGAAGACTATTTTCAAGATGACTTATATCAGCACCCTGCTTGAAATACAATAGTGAACCGGCGCCTAAAACCGCAATCGCCAATATTATAATTAGACCTAATTTCACTAACCCTCTCATTTGTACCCCCATTTTTCCATCTGCGACATGTTTCATTAAAAATATTTTACCCTTTTTGTTAAAGAAAACTCGTCGATTGAATAAAAGGCGCTCTTTTCTTGTAGCACTTTACACGTGAATCGGCATCCTTACAGATGATAACCCTTCATCGTCTGAGCATGCCAATTAACTGAAGGACCATTTTCATCCTACCATTTTAACTATGCTCGTATCTATCCTTTACCCGTAAAAGGCAATCTATATACCGATTAAAGGCGTGAAGCCATTTAAAAGCGGGTATAACGCTATTAAGTTCTTATAAAGGGGAGAGATGATAGTAATGAAAGACTTAAAACATATTGTCGTCGCTTTTGATGGAAATGAAGAAAGTAAACGGGCCGTCGAATATGGAGCAACATTGAAAAAGGCCTTTCCAAAAGCTGAGTTGACCGTAGTTCATGTCCTAAATGATAAGGTTGAACAGCGTATCATCGGTAACGCCTCCGCGCCGGGGTTCGTGCCCTCTGCCGGATTTTATGTGGATCCAGTCCAGACACATCCTGTTGTTGAAGTTGACCAGCCAAGAAATCAAAAGGTAAATGACACCCCTTCACCCCTCGAGAATAGTATTCAGAACGCAGAAAGTAATACGTTGAGATTATTAAGTGAATGTCAAGTGACGGGAAAATTCGAACTATTGGAAGGATATGCGCCAGATAGCGTATGTGACTTTGCAGCGAGAACTTCAGCTGATCTTATCGTTGTCGGCAATAGCGATAAAAGCGGTTTGGAAAAATTCTTCCTTGGCAGTACAAGTAGTTCCATTGCGAAAAACGCACCATGTTCGGTATTCATTGCAAAATGAAGAATGAGCGGGTTTTTCCCTATTGGTTCGAGTCATACATTCTCCGAAAAAGGCCGGATTCATATAGAATCCGGCCTTTTTGTTAATAGGATTTTTTCAGTATTACATTCGGAGCAGCCGAAAGACACCGGGTTGCTAATTGTTGCCCAAACCACATCCTGCATCAGTGCTGACTATCAGGTTCAAAATGCCTGAATCAGAACCGTTCACTCTCAGTCTTTAGGCTCCCCTTGTGGAAGTATTTAATTTTCGATCAACGGTTAGAATATACTATTAGTTTCTTTAAATGAGAATTAAAGAAACTGTACATGTCATCGAATTCACATTTTACCATCATGTAAATATCATTTCGTTTATCCAACATCTTTACAGACTTTCAATACACCTGCTGAAAACCAAGTTAGATGGCTAAATATGACAATTTTTCTGTAGACTCACTAAGGTTTGATTTGGTATCTTTATTAAGCCTAATTTACATTGGGGAGGGAATGGACATGGATAAACATTCGATATCAGCTGAAAAAGGCGCCTACATAAGCATAGCCGCTTATATATTCTTGTCTGCTCTTAAATTGTCATTTGGTTATTTCGGTGATTCTAAAGGGCTTTGGGCTGATGGTTTAAATAATACGACCGACATCATCGCTTCCATAGCCGTTTTGATTGGTTTGAAAATTTCAAAGAGACCTCCTGATGATAATCATTCATATGGTCATTTACGGGCGGAAACCGTAGCGTCATTGGTAGCTGCCTTCATCATGATCACAGTGGGCCTTCAGGTTGTATTCAGTGCCATTGAATCCTTCTTTCACCAAGATTCAACAACCGTTCCCAGTATGCTGACCGGTTATGTCGCTCTATTCTCTGCAATCTTCATGTACGGAATCTACCGTTATAACCTTACATTAAGTA
Source organism: Peribacillus sp. 05N428 (assembly GCF_056397085.1). NCBI lineage: Bacteria > Bacillati > Bacillota > Bacilli > Caryophanales > Bacillaceae > Peribacillus > Peribacillus sp. 05N428. The sequence goes on from NZ_JBFTMS010000012.1 coordinate 86,368, forward strand.
AAAAAATCAACAGCTCTTCCATCTATGCCGTTGCTCAGGATAATCGTTCCGATGCCCTTGTCAGTGTTGGTGCTTTCATTGGAATCATCGGTACTAAGGTGGGAATCCCTTGGCTGGATGCGATAGCTGCAGCAGTCGTTGGGGTCATCATATGCAAAACGGCCTGGGATATCTTTCGTGATGCTTCCATCTCTTTAACCGATGGTTTCGACGAGCAGCTCCTGCAAAAGATCGGACAAACCATTATATTGACAGAGGGTGTTAAAGACATGAGTGAAATTAAAGCCCGGATGCACGGAAGTGAAATCCTGCTCGAAACTACCGTTCATGTCAACCCTCTTTTGACCGTCATTCAAGGTCATGATATTACAGTTAGAATCGAAGAAAATCTTTTGAAGGAATATAATATCCAGCATGTGATCGTACACATCGAACCATATGCATTTCATAAAAAAGGTAACCGTCATTAACTTTACGGATACCTTTTTTTGTTATTTATTCCTGTAATTACTGTAATAAAACTGTGTCAAAAAAAGGTATTTATTGATTGATTGCCGAATATTTATCCAATTGACACATGTTAAAAGAACAGTAATCTGTTATCATGAAAACAAGTTGTAATTATTTTGATATTTTGTAATTTTATTCAAATAAAGCACTTTCTGGGTCAAAAGTAAATTCATTTTCCTACAGTATGGAGGGCAAAATGGTATCTAATCGAGAAATGACCATTCACTTTTTATCTTCTCAAAAAAACAGTATCATTTCCAAATGGAAAGATGAGTTGCTGCATTTACCGGACGGATATCTGGGGTATTTTAAAGGAGAAGTGGAAAATATTTTTAATTTGCTAATGGATCAGGTTGGAAAATCGGATACTGACATAGACGATGTACTGAAGGTCGTAGGGGAAAAAATTGCGGCTGATCGCGTTACTAAGCAATTGGATATGGAAAATTTCTTTTCCACTGCAACCATCGGGAGATCCGTCATCATAGAGCACATTTTGAATTCCGGAGCACACAAAGAAGAAATATCGGCTCTAATAAAACGGGTAAACGTTTACTTCGATAAACTCATTCATTTTGCATTATCCCATTATACCGAATTGAAAACGATGGAACTTGAAGAACGCTATCAATTCATAAGCCCAAACCATAAAGACCGTTTGACGCTCCTTGGCCAAATGACCTCGAGCTTTGTCCATGAATTCAGAAATCCACTGACTTCCATCATGGGATTCATACAATTATTACAGGCAGAACAACCTGAGATAAAGTACCTTGATATCATTTCAAAGGAATTGGATCAGCTCAATTACCGGATCACGCAATTTCTTAATATTTCCAAAAAGGAGACTTCAACAACACAACCTGATCTATTTTCCATTGCTCAGCTTGTGAATGAGGTGATCGAATTTTTATATCCCAGCATTTTGGAAGTTAATGCTTCCATTACATGCAATATTGCCGAGGATGCCGTAATTTCGGGTTCTAAAGAAGAATTCCGTCAGGTTTTACTAAATATTATATTAAATGCTCTTGATGTGGTTGCAGGGATGCCTTCCCCATCCATTTACATTTCAGGCTCTGAATCGCCACCCGGCATTCTTACTTTAAATATATCGAATAATGGGCCGAAGATACCTGACGACGTCCTGCCGAATATTTTTGAGCCATTCATCACCACAAAAAAAAGAGGAACGGGATTGGGATTATTCGTCTGTAAAGAAATCGTTTTAAAGCATCAAGGAACATTATCCTGTCACTCTACCGATTTCCTAACGACCTTTTCCATACAATTAAAAACTAAATAATGGATAAATATCCTTTTTTCCTTAGGCTTTTAGTGTGAAATTTTTGACTGATTGACGTCCAGTTACTTATACTAATAGGAAGGTTCCACTACTGATCGAGGTGAATGATCCTATAGATTGAAAATAAAAACCAGATTTCATACAAGATAGCGAATTATTTTTCCATCTAACATTTTATATACTAATATCATTTCATTCATTATTGGTTTTGGGAGGTGACTGGGATAATTAAATCGTTCGGCACATCTGACGATTCAATAAAGTCCCACACTAATTGGACATATTAAGTTTTTTATTTGTCATTATTTTAATTGCTTTAACAGCCTTTTTTGTAGCTTCGGAATTTTCGATCATAAGGGTTCGCAGCTCCAGGATCGATCAACTGATTGAAGAAGGAAACAAAAAAGCCATTGCGGCAAAGAAGGTTACATCCGATCTTGATGAATACCTATCCGCGACACAGCTAGGAATTACCGTTACTGCCCTTGGACTGGGGTGGCTAGGACAACCGACCGTCCTTAAATTGGTTGGGCCCTTATTCAATGCCTTGAATATCCCACAAGAAGTTACAAGCATTCTGACATTTGTCATTTCATTTTCCCTGATTACGTTCCTGAATGTGGTTGTAGGTGAATTGGCTCCAAAGACGGTTGCCATCCAAAAGGCTGAGCAAGTGACCTTGGCAATTGCCGGCCCGCTGATTTTTTTCCATAAGATAGCCTTTCCCTTCATCTGGGCCTTGAATCATTCTTCCCGATTCGTTGTCGGATTATTTGGCTTTAAGCCAGCATCCGAAAGCGAAATAGCCCATACGGAAGAAGAATTGCGTTTCATCCTGTCAGATAGCTATAAAAGCGGGGAGATTAATCAGTCGGAATTTAAATATGTAAATAACATCTTTGAATTCGATGATCGAGTTGCCAAGGAAATCATGGTTCCACGGACAGAAATCATGACCATATCCAAGGATGAAACGGTACAGGAATTCGTCGATGTGGCCAAATTGGAAAAATACACCCGATATCCTGTTGTCGAAGGTGATAAAGACCATGTCATCGGCCTAGTGAACTTAAAGGAAGTTTTTTCGGATCTTATCAAGAACCGGGAAATCCATATCAAAGCGATTGAAAATTACGCTCGTCCGATCATTCGGGTAATGGAAAATATACCAATTCACGATTTGCTGTTAAAAATGCAAAAAGAACGCATTCATATGGCTATTTTGATGGATGAATACGGCGGAACTTCCGGACTTGTCACAGTCGAGGATATCCTCGAGGAAATCGTTGGGGAAATCCGTGATGAATTCGATATCGATGAAGTTGCCTCAATCAGGAAAATTAAAGAAGGACATTATATTTTAGACTCTAAACTTCTTGTAAAGGAAGTGAATGATCTACTTGGCATTCACTTGGAAGAAGATGATGTCGATACGATAGGAGGATGGGTCCTTACGGAAAACTATGATGTGAAGGTAGGGGACATCATGGAAAAAGACGGATTCTGCTTTAAAGTGATTGAAATGGAAGATCACGCCATCCGCTCCATCGAAGTCACAAAAAAGGTCGTACATCTTCCTCTTGAAGAGGATCTTACCCAAGGTTAATGATCAAAAACAGCCACGTAAAAGGTTATTTTACGTGGCTGTTTTTTACGATTTGTTCATTTATCGGGAAACCGTCCCATTTTTTTGACCGTTACGATTGGAGGTGTGCTCTTTTTTTTCCATAAGATATACAGCATGATGAGGGTAAAGGAAAAACCAGCAGCCGGTGTAAGATAAGGTTCTGTTATTTCCCGGATTTGCTGCCAATTCTCGCCGAGAATCCTTCCTAAGGTCAGGAACAATATGGTCCAAGGTATGACAGCCGCAACCGTATAAAATATAAACTTCCATACGGACATCCTCGCAATTCCGGCAGGGATGGAAATGGCATGGCGAACAACCGGAATGAATCGAGCCGTAAAAACCACGCCCACACCATACCGCTTAAACCACTCTTCAGCATGTACAATATGATTTTCTTTAATTAGAATATATTTTCCATATTTCAAGAGAAAGGGCCTTCCTCCGTAATACCCCGCCCAATAGAGAAATAATTGTGCCATCGTCCCGCCTGCCACACCGGCAAGAACAGCTCCCCAAAAATTCATTTTCCCCAGGCCGACCACATAACCACCGTATCCAAGAACAAGCTCACTCGGGATGATTTCAACCATCAGCCCCAATAAAATCCCCATATAGCCCATTTCCGCAAACCAATTCAATATCGTCATAATAAGCTGTGATATCATGCTATCGGACTCCCCTTACCGCTAATTTCAAATTGTTTGTCCTTCTATCCTATTCAGCTCATAACGTTCTATTCGATTTTTCATATCCAGTTTCACAATGCACCACATTCAGGATTGCACAAAAAAAGACCAGCTGTTATGTACTCCGGTCTGTTTACATCAATATTCTTTTAGCTCCCCTTTTTGGGAAATTTGAGAAAAAACAGCGGTAGTGAGTAAGGATGAATCATTTTGTGAAACATTAGTGAAAATCTCCTGCCGTGATTTCGTTTTTTCAATATGAATCCCGAGATCTTTATACTTGTTGATTATTTGATTATTCATGCTTACCCTCCTTTTCTGCTGTACCGTTATCCTTTAACTTCCCATTTAACGAAGTAATAAAACCTGTTTAAACGATTCGATCCAAAAAACAATCAATTGACATGAATGGTTTGCAGTTGGTGTTCATGTACTTCGTCTTTTTCAACATGGACCTGGACCTTATAGGTTCCCGCTTCTTCGAAAGATACCTTATTTAGATATGTTCCATTCCCATCTTCTTCAGCTTTGGTGAAATGACTCTCTTCGCTGCCTTCCTTCCACACCTCGAAATTCACATCTGCATTTGTCAGTGGCTTCCCATTCAATTCAACCGTCGCTTCAAAGTTCGAACTGTTTCCTGCCTTTACAGGGTTACTTTGAAACCCGATAGATACATCCGTACTAGGATGAACCGATGCACCTTCACTTTCATGTCCTGGAACGACAACTTCTTTTTCAGGCATTACATGAAGGCCTTTAGCCGTTACATGGGACACTACAATATATTTGCCTTGTTCCTCAAAAGTATGCATCACTTGATACATGCCACTTCCAGTATTCTTAGCTTCAAGCATTTCCCGTTTATCCTGTCCGGACTTTCTCACTTCAAACAGCACCTCATCAGCTTCATTCACCAATTGGCTTCCCTGTTTCACTGTCGTTTCAAGAATGACTTCTTTTCCAGGCTCCACTTTCCCTTTAATGACAATTGATGCATCCATCGATTCTGGAACAGCACTGTTAACTTCCTTATCCTCTGGCATTTCAGACTCTTGACACCCTGCCAACATAACTAACAACGCAGTACACATATAAAGTTTTTTCATATGAACTTCCCTTTACTATTTATTAGACTAAAACTCTGTCCTCTTCATATTGCCCATCCTTTCCTTTTTCCAGATTTTTATACATAATTTTAAATCAAATAGTTCGCATTACGGTGACTGAAGTCAGCATGGCTACCGCGATGATCGTTAAAAATGAATATAAAAAGATTGAAGTCCCCACAACGCTCAATCCGCAAAGCAGTACACACCCATCAATGAAAAAAATCAGCAGACCTACATTGAGTCCACTTTTCCTGGAAAGGATCTGTGCCAACATATCGGTTCCGCCTGTAGAGGTCCCATACCGAAGCATTAAACCGATGCCAAGTCCAATCAACCCTCCCCCGATTATCGCACTTACATAAATGGGAAGGTTCCATCCTGTGACAGCGTCGGAAAAAATATCGATGCATAAAGAGGAAAAAAGCAAGCCATGCAAGCTGTTCAGGAATAATTTTTTTTCAAAGTACCAAGCATATATATATAATGGAATGCTGCTCAAAATCACACCCAGTCCTGTCGGAAGTCCTATATAGTAATGAAAAATCAGCCCAATCCCTATCATGCCGCCATCCAATAAATGATAAGGTATCAGAAAAAAATTGATTCCCACACCTACAAGCATGCTGCCGGCAATGATCGCTGCCATCCGTTCCATGATTTTCATGGCTGCCACCCCCTTTAATTCTTGCATTTAAAACTTGTCTTGGTTTCTATAGAATATGTTTGTACCATCAAAAAAATAATGAAACGGACCAATTTTTTTATGAAACGGCCATCAGTTTTCTGAATATTCTATAATATGTTACAATAAAGTAGAGAAAACAGTCAAAAACAGCTAATTATTAGCTCAAACTGATCCTTTACAAGCAATTTTCCGGATTTAAGGTGCCGTAAGCTGTTTGACTGAATGATTAACTCTTTCTATAATGAAAGTATTTAAATTAATTAGATTGAGGTGATTTGATGGGGCATTAAAGAATGTTCGTTTTGACGGACGGGCGCTGCTTTGCGTAACGGATATGTGCATCCTTTTGGAAAATGGCTGCACTCCTTCAGACAGAAATTCTTCTATTTCCCGTCTACGCATCGCTAATCGGCATATACTATTATTCTCTTCATCACTAAAAGAAATGGGAGTTCAAACGGCTGCACAACTATGGCCACGCCTTTTTGAAGCAATCCCGAAAATATTCAGCACGGCAAAAAAAATATACTTGTATATTTTAAAAATGTAGGAGGTGTACTCCTTATTCGTCTCGAAGGCGAGTTAAGGGAGACTATTTGGACATAATAAACTTGGTTCTTATTGCCATTTTAATTGCTTTAACAGCATTTTTTGTAGCTACGGAGTTTGCGATTGTTAAAGTGAGAAGCACGAGGGTCGATCAATTAATTGAAGAAGGAACGAGGAATGCCATTTCAGCAAAGAAGGTCATCTCCAACCTGGATGAATACCTCTCAACTTGTCAGCTCGGAATTACCGTTACAGCTCTAGGGCTAGGATTCCTTGGAGAACCGACAGTTGAAAACATTTTGCACCCACTCTTGAATCAATTGAATCTTCCAAATTCAGCTTCACATGCACTCTCGGTTGCAATTGCCTTTTCTTTCATTACGTTCATACATGTCGTTGTTGGAGAATTGGCACCGAAAACATTGGCGATTCAAAAAGCGGAGCAAGTAACATTATTGGTTTCGAAACCTTTAATTGCCTTTAACAAAGTCATGTATCCATTCATCTGGGTACTGAATGGCTCTGCAAGGACGCTTACAAGAATGCTAGGATTAAAAGCGGTTTCCGAACATGATTTGGCTCATACAGAAGAAGAGCTTCGAATCATTGTTTCCGAAAGCTACAAAAGTGGCGAAATTAACCAATCAGAGTTTAAATATGTGAATAAGATTTTTGAATTCGATGATCGGATCGCAAAAGAAATCATGGTTCCACGTACAGAAATTGCAACGGTATCCAAAGATGATACAATCCAGCAGTTTTTCACCGTAATGGCGGAAGAGAATTTTACGCGATATCCTGTCATTGACGGTGATAAGGATCATGTTATCGGAATGGTCAATATCAAAGAGCTATTCACTGAAATGATAGACAGAAACAATCAGGCAGCGTCAACGATCGACCGATATGTTCGTCCGATCATCCGTGTCATTGACAGTATCCCGATTCACGATTTACTTTTAAAAATGCAAAAGGAACGGATCCACATGGCCATCCTCATGGATGAATACGGCGGTACGTCAGGTTTGGTTACCGTTGAAGATATCCTTGAAGAAATCGTTGGCGATATCCGCGATGAGTTCGATCTGGATGAAGTTCCCGATGTCCGCAAATTAAAAGAAGATCACTACATCATCGATGCCAAGGTATTAGTCAGTGAAGTGAATGATTTACTTGGATTGGATATCAATGATGAAGATATTGATACGATGGGCGGATGGATCCTTACCGAGGATTATGAGGCCAAACAAGGTGATATCCTGACTTATGGTCCCTATAACTTCAGGATAAAGGAAATGGAAGATCACCATATTCGTTATATTGAAATATATAAACAAGCAAAAGTCGTAAGCGAAGTGAAAGAATTCCCGATCATATCACAAACCGAAATCGTTTCATGATAATAACCCCCGTTCCTAAAACAATAGGAGCGGGGGTTATTTTTTTCAACTGGTACATGAAATAAAATAAATACATATTATATAAAACCTGCTTCATTTAACATTGGATGATTACATGAAGTATAGTTCTACCTTTATTGTTTCATACTGTTAAAAAAGCGATACTTTTTGAAGGAGTGAAGAATCATGAAACTCATAACCATTTGCCAGCACTGCAAAGGGAAAGGGAAAACCCGTTATCTTCAATTCTTTTCCCGGGACTGTAATCATTGCAACGGTCAAGGTAAAGCGGTAAAAGATATGTCAAATTTAAGAAATCAGGCCAAAAACATCTAATAATCTTTCATATTTTGAAGTTGGTTTTAATGACACCTGCCCTCTTTAACGTATCATAAACAATCAGTATCGAAGGTCCAAGGAAAAGCCCAAGGAAACCAAGCATCTTAAACCCTAAATAAAGACTGACCAACGATGCCAAGGGGCTTAATCCCATATTTGCTGAATAGATTTTTGGTTCGATGGTCCTTCTTATGATGGTAATGACCAGGAATAGGATGATAAGGCCAATACCAAGATGATGATTTCCTTGAGCCCAAACGATCGCTGCCCATGGAACCAGCACAGATCCCGTCCCCAAGATAGGAAGAATGTCCACAACCACTATTAACAGTGCCAATGGAATCATATACTTCACATTTAACAACCAAAGTCCTCCATAAGCCATGATGAACGTTATTAAACTCAACAGGATTTGTGCCTTTATGAAGCCTACGGCTGCCATACTTAAATCTTGATAAACTAGCGAAATCTTTTGATAGGTGGATGTCTTTAAATAAAGGACTGCCTTTTTTCTTAATTTAGGCAATTCAAGACTGATTAAGAATAAAGCGATTAAGTAAATTAAAAAGTCAATGAAAAATCCCGGAATGAGTGTAACGAACTGAACCATATCCTGAACAAAGCCCTCTGCGAACCCCTCCAGAGCCATGACTCCCTTTTCCATCGTCTGTTCCACCGATTGGATGAGATTTGGCGGCAAAGTTTGGGAATACCGTTCCCATTGCCTAATGACTGGCAATATAGCCGTCAAATACACTTCACGTATGAAACCGGGAAATTCTTCCGAATAGACAATGACCTTCTTGATTAATACCGAAAAAGAAAAATAAGTGATGCTCATAAGCCCGCCTACATATAAAACAAATGAAATCAATACGGCCCAAAAACGATGCAACTTTGCCGTATCACCAATCATGCGGACCAATCCATCCAAAAGAATGGCGGTGAGCAACGCTAAAATCAACGCCCATGAATAGGGAATGACGATTAATATGACTAAAAGGAGAATCCCCCTCCAAAACCAGCGAAAAAAGACGGCGACATTCACTGAACAAACCCTCCTTGCACTTTCCTGTTCTCCTTATATTTATGAAACGGGGTCACATATATTTCGCTTATACGTTTTATTTTCTCAATAAGGGGAAAAAGAGATACAAAGAGATGGAGGGATTGACATTGGATAATAAAGATAAAGAAAAGTATATTGTGGAGCGTAATGATAAATCCAAGGCCTTCAAGAAAAATCAGGAAAAACAGCTGGAACGTGATCAAGTGGTCATGCCCATTGATGATTTACCAATTGATGAAATTAAATATGAACAGCAAGAAGAACGAAATAAAAAAGAAACAAAGCACCGCTCCACCAGCGAGAAGTTTTAAACAAAAACCAGCCACTTTTTAGAGGCTGGTTTTTGTTTGCAGGATATACTGCATTCAGCGCGTTTTTTACTTTTACCAATTTCGTCGGCACTTATGGACCATTTCAAAGAAAAATATATTCTTCCCATCATATATTACAAGCAGTAGACTAAAAGGGGTCCGGAAAACATATCTATCTTTAATTGATGTACCGGCAGCACCTTCAACTCCTCAGGTATGGTTTCTAACTAAATGTTATAACAAAATTGATTCGGGTGCTCGAGACTCCTGCGGGGAAAGCACGTCCAAGGGAGACCCCGTACGTGCAAGCCGAGGAGGCTCACCGGACCGCCCGCGGAAAGCGATTGCCTGGAACGGAAATAAACGCCCAAATGGACAAACCACAAAAAAACTGCAGGCAAACATGAATTCTCGAATTTGTCTCTAGGCTGAAATATATTCCATCATGATTAAGGTTCTTCTTGTGATTGTGCAGATGCTTCCCCTTTGTTGTTTGAGATTTGGGAAGACTGAGCTTTCCCTCAATTCATTCATTGCCAGAATTTTACCTTCCCCCGCTTTGCTTCCAAAAATAAACATTGACTGAAATAAATGATTCTTTACAATAGACTTTTAAGAATTAAAGAATATAATGGACTGGTCGACCATTATAAAGGAGAATCATATGACGAACCCTACTCAATTATTTCATCAATATTTACAAGTATCGAGATCATTAGTCAGCAAAATGAATGAACAAATTACAGCCCTTGAAATTTACCATAATCAGTGGACAATCCTGAATTACTTAAAGAACTGTGGCTATTCCACAATCCCCGATATTTGCAGTTACCTGGATGTAGACAGTGTGATCATCACACGTTCGGTCAACAGCATGGAACAGAATAATATGATTAAACAAGTTCCTGGTAAAGATGAACAGGAAAAACGAATCGAACTGACCCCCCGGGGCAAAGAGGTACATACAAAATGTCTTAAGATTGCAGAAAAAATCGAAGGAAAGGCCTTGGAAGGCATTACTGAAGAAGAACAGGAAGTATTTTTCCAGACGGTCCTTAAAATCCTCAATAATATAAGAAACTAAAATGGGTAGCTTGTATCATTGTAGAATAAGTGTGAAGCAAGGAATTTCCTTACTTTCACACCAAGCTATAGCCATGCCTTTTTTAAAAGCCGGATTCCAGCTTCGATTTCCCTTTCGGTTAAACCACCGTACCCAATCAAAATAGTCGGATCTTTCACTTTCTTTGAATGATAAACCGATGTTGGGTGGACTTTAACCCCCACACTGGCAGCCCTTTGGATGAGCTCTGCCTCACTGCTGCCGTTTTTTACGTTTAAAAGAACGTGCAACCCTGACTTTTCACCGATTATGGCTACACGATCATGGAAGCTCTCTTCCATTGCGTTCAGCAGCACCTTATTCTTTTTACGATAAATCGTTCTCATTTTATTCAGATGGCGTTCCCAATGTCCATTTTTCATAAAAAGACAGAGCGTTTCCTGAATCAGTCTGGAAACGGTCTGTTTATATCCGATTAACTTCTGCTGAAATCGGCAAGACAACTCCATGGGTAACACCATAAATCCCACCCTGATCGATGGGATGAACGACTTTGAAAACGTGCCTAGGTAGACGACCCTTCCATTTGTGTCCAATCCCTGCAACGACGGAATCGGTTTGCCTGCATGTCGGAATTCCCCGTCATAATCATCCTCAATGATATACCCTTTTTTTTCCACCGCCCAATTCAATAATTCCACCCGCCTAGTTATCGGCATGATCATACCGGAAGGAAATTGATGGGAAGGTGTGACATAGGCTACATCCGCTGTACTCTCTTTCAAGTAGTCCACACTCATTCCACTTTCATCCAAAGGTATGAATTCCGTAACCGCCCCCTCCAGCCTCAGTACCTCCCTTACCCGATGAAAGCCAGGGTCTTCTAACCCAAATACCCGCTCATTTCCAAGTAGTAACCGCAGAAGATGGATGAAATACTGGGTACCTGCCCCAATGATGATTTGATCAGCCCCGCAGCGAACTCCTCTTGATTGGAATAGATAGGATGAAATCTCAGCCCTAAGCCCCCATTCACCTTGCGGATCACCGCTCAAGAACATTTCCCTTTCCTGTAGATACAACGTATTGTTCAAGCATTTTTTCCATACGGCATGCGGGAAAGAATCCACGTCCACCCGGCCATGATTGTAATCTATCTCATTTCTTTCATTCAGAGGGTCCATCATCCCTTCTGTTACAGGCAACGGCTCATTCAAAGCTGAAATCGGTTCTAAATCGGCTACGTAATAACCTTTCCTTAATTGACTTTCCACATATCCTTCTGCCATCAACTGCTGATAAGCCGTATCAACTGTATTCAGGCCTATCCCTAAATGCAAGGCCAGTTTTCGTTTAGAAGGCAGTTTCATTCCGGCCTTTATTTGTCCATTCTGGATTTCCTTTATAAAGTATTTATACAATTGCACATATAAAGCCTCTTTGTTCGTTTTATCTAGGGTTAGAGTGATTTCAAACATTTGGTCCTCCTTCAAACTGGTTCCATAAATTATATCAGCATTGGTCCTTATTGCAGAACCAGAATATTTTTATAATGAAGATATCAATCAAGAGGAGGAAACTATGGAGCATTTCGAATTATACGGTAAACACGTGATACTCACCCCGATGATGGAACATCATATCGAACCGCTTTACGCCGCTTCCCTGCCATCTGAAATATGGGAATGGAGTGCAACAAAGATTTTGTCATATGAAGAGGCGATCTCCTATGTAAAGGAAGGCATTCGAGCAAGGGAACAGGAACTTCATCATCCATTTGTCGTTATCGATCGGACAGATGATTCGGTAGTTGGCAGCACGAGCTTAAGGAATATTCACTTTCATAATCAATCGCTGGAAATCGGCGCGACTTGGTATCATCCCGACAAATGGCGAACAGCCATTAACACTGAATGTAAGTACTTGTTATTGCAGCATGCTTTTGAAAAGTGGCAAATGAAACGGGTTGAATTCAGGACGGACGAATGCAACAAAAGATCACGTTCCGCAATAACCAGGCTCGGCGCCCTTGAAGAAGGGATTTTGAGGATGGAGAAAAAGCTGCAAGATGGGAGGATCAGGAATACGGTGGTCTATAGTATTCTCGAGCATGAATGGCCTAGTGTGAAAAGGAATTTGGAAGCTTTTTTAGAAAGGTGAAAATGTGAAAAAAGAGTGCCGTTGTTTTGCACTCTTTTCTCTTAGTGCTATTTTTCATGTGAGTCTTTACGAATTTTCGATAAAGAATCCTTTTGCCTTTTCGTTGATCGAATGAATATGAAAACGCCAATCGCAAATAAAAACGGCATTAGTAAAGCAAAAAGAAGATAAATCATATCACCAAAGAACAAGTTCATTACCCCCTAAGCAATGATTTTGTCTGTAAGCTTTTCCATCAGACTTGGAAGATCCCTGCTTAGTCCAAGCTTTGTGACAAGCGAATCATATCCTGGCACTGAATCCCATTTTCATAAATGGCCTCGAAATAGTTTCTATTAAAAAAATCCCTATCGACCCCGGTTATTCTAAAACCGCATTTTTGGTAAAGGGCAAGCTGCCCTATCCCCGAATTCCCCGTTCCGATTTCAATCATTTTATATCCCTGTTCCCTTGCATGGCCTATCGCATGTTCAATTAATTGCCTGCCGATTCCTCTTCCATGGTACTGTTCATCGACCGCGATGTTCATTATCTCTATCAGTTCCGGGCCTTTTTGCAGTAAAACACAAACGCCGATCATCCGGTTATCACCCACGGCAACAAAGCACGTTCCGCTTCCAAAATATTCCTCGACCAATTTCCTTGAAGGATCTGCCAAAAGCAATAAATGCATCGGGGGTGGCTCATCCAAGAATAATTCCCTTATCTCCATCAGCATCCAAACCCTCCTCAGTTTAATTCATCCACAAGCAGTTCAACCAATTCCGATGCAGGAAGTTCCCTGCTCAACTTATAACCCTGTCCTGCCCACAAAGCCATCAATTCAGGATTGTTCTTTTGTCCGGCTGCTTTTCGCATTTGTTTGGTCATGTGATGGACATAAGGATAGGCGACCGGTGCAACACTATCATATTCCGTTAAAAAGTGATTCACCAACCCGCGTGCCCTCCGGCCGCTGAAGGCTCGGGTAACAGCAGTCTTAGTAAATCGGGGATTCCCCAGCGCCGCCTTATGGACCGGACTTGCCCCGCTTTCGGGACAGCGAAGGAAAGCGGTACCCAATTGTGCCGCTGTTGCTCCCGCTTCAAGCACGGCCGCGATATCCTTTCCATGCATCAGTCCGCCCGCGGCAATGATCGGTAAGTCCAGCTCAGCCTTTATCATCCGAATCAATACTAAAAGGCCGTAATCATCTTCTGTGCGGTTATCAAAGCTGGCCCGGTGCCCCCCTGCTTCAAACCCCTGCACACATAGAACGTCCGCGCCTGCTCCCGCCGCCTTCTTCGCTTCCTGAAGGTTGGTTACTGTCACGGCTATAAGGGAACCGACATCTTGGAGCTCCCTTATTACATCTTCCGTTGGACATCCAAACGTAAAACTGACGACCGCGACCCCAGTATCCTTCAATACATGTAGTTTATTTCCCCAATCATCGTCATCACTATCGGCTTTTCCAATCTCAGCCCCGACGCTCTCGGCCTCTTTTTCGATCTTTTCACGATAGCCAGATAATATATTTTCATCCGCCGCCTCGTTGCCTGGCACAAATACATTCACGCCAAAAGAGCGTTCAGTCAACTGACGGGTCTGCCCTATCTCGTCCTTCATCTCTTCCGCATTCTTATAGCCAGCTGCGAGAAAGCCCAATCCTCCTGCATTGGATACTGAAGCCGCAAGCTTCGGAGTGGAAGCTCCTCCTGCCATCGGTGCCTGAATGATTGGGTATCTCATTAACTCTTTCAACATTCGATACAACTCCTCTTGATTTTTCTTCATGGCCTTATCATTTTTACGTTTTCTTGGTATAATGATTATCTGTAAGAGAAAAGTGTCTAAATGATCACCCTTTATATCTTGCAAATATAAAACATAGGTGGTAAATAAAAAATGGAAACAAAACCATATAGAGTATTACTTTATTATTTGTATGTACCTATCGAGAATCACGAAGAATTCGCAGCCGAGCATCTTGCGGCATGTAAAGCCCTTGAATTGAAAGGCCGTATCTTGGTGGCTTCAGAAGGTATCAACGGAACGGTTTCAGGTACGATTGAACAAACCGACAAATATATGGACATGATGAAAAGCGATCCCCGCTTTGCCGATATCGTGTTTAAAATAGATGAAGCTGAAGGCCATGCATTCAAAAAAATGCATGTTCGTCCACGCAATGAACTTGTAACGCTTCGCTTGGAAGACGACATCAACCCGAACCAGACGACAGGCAAATATTTGAGCCCGAAGGAGTTCTTCGAGCAAATGCAAGATGAAAACACCATCGTCCTTGATGCCAGAAATGACTATGAATTTGATTTAGGACATTTCAGGGGTGCAATCAAGCCAGAAATCACGAATTTCCGTGAACTTCCGGAATGGGTTCGGGAAAATAAAGAAATGTTCGAAGGCAAAAAAATCCTAACGTATTGCACTGGCGGTATACGCTGTGAGAAATTCTCCGGCTGGCTTGTCGAAGAAGGCTTTGAAGATGTAAGCCAGCTGCATGGCGGCATCGCAACATACGGGAAGGATCCCGAAGTCCAAGGTGAGCTATGGGATGGCCAAATGTATGTTTTCGATGAAAGGATTGCCGTACCTATCAATCAAAAGGAACATGTAATTGTCGGACGCGATATTTATTCCGGCGAACCTTGTGAACGCTATGTCAATTGCGCAAATCCTGAATGCAACAAGAAAATCCTTTGCAGCGAAGAGAACGAACACAAACATATGCGCAGCTGTACCCATGAATGCCGAGTGCATCCGCGTAATCGCTATGTAGTCGAGCATAACCTTTCTGAAGAAGAAGTGGCTGAGAGATTACAGCTAATCGAAGATTCCATTACGGCAAAATGATTTTAGCAAACCCGAATCAGTGGACATGATCCCTGTTCGGGTTTTTTTATGGATTCAATCAAATCTTATTTTTCTATATTAAACCTATGCTTTGGACTTCATTCCGCTGTAAGAATTAACTTTGATCTTTTAATGCCATCTGCTTTTACTGCAATATTACTTCCATTCTTACTTCTATATCACAATAGAAAAAACCTTCTTAATTCGTAAAAAGAATGGTTTCAGCTTTTAGATTTTAGCTGTCTGCAGTCCTACCTTCAATGAAAAGAGCGATTCCTCTTTAGAGGAATCGCTCTTCATTCATGTTATTTTGCCTCTGCACTTACAACAATCCCGCAAGCTTGTCTATCGCCTGCATCACCAGTTTTCAAAGTATCTGCATCCGGTCCTTTTTCTCCATTGGCTTCATAGCGATCAGGAATATTGGCAAAGTTGTCTGGGTTAGCATGAACGATTACAGCCAGCTCTTCTTTCTTCAGTTGGTCTATTGTCATGTTATCCAATGTTGCCGTATATTTTGCTGTCCCATCTTCTTTTACATATAAAGGGGGCATATCACCTGCGTGTTTAGAATGCGTTTCATCTGTTGGGTTGAAGTGTCCTCCCGCTGTAGTGAAAGGGCCATCCTTGGCATCCGCCTCACATGCTGCGTTCTCGTGAACATGGAATCCATGGTAGCCTGGCTCAAGACCTTCCAAAGCGGTCTCGATCACTACAGAATTCTCTTCAGCGGTAAAGTTCACCGTCCCAAGTGTTTTACCTTCTACATCTTTAACTTCCGCTTTCACCTGCGGATCAACCTCTGTATCTGTTCCTTGTCCCACTGTAGTCATGTCCTCAGCATTATTATCGGCCTCTTTTGAATCATCCGCTGAATTGCATCCATACAGTAAAAAGGCAGCACATATAGGCAGTATAAGCTTTTGTTTATAGTTCATGATAACTTCCCTCCACTCTCTTATATGTATCTTCCTCTTATTACTTTCCACTATTATGGAAGAATAAACAGATAACGGCATAAATAGGAAAATAGATTACACCACCGAGAGTGAACACCTTACTAAATTCACAGACAAGGATATTACACTATAGCTTAATGGGCTCACATTTTTACAAAGTGATGACCCCGAAAGTAATGGCTGCGATCGTCATGATGATGGTTGTCCCAAACGCCCATTTAAACAGGAATTTTTGATGATCCCCAAAATCCACGCCTACAAGGCCAATCAATATGAATGTTGCAGGCACCAATGGTGATAAGGGGAACCCTGCGGTCGAATGACCTAATAATGCCGCCCTTCCGATTTCTACAGGGGCAATGCCGAAGTTCGATGCCGTTTCACTTATGATTGGCAGAATGCCAAAATAATAGGCATCAGGTGAAAAAATGAACCCCATCGGTATGCTCGTCAGCGCTACCACCAGTGGCAAATGTGCCCCGAGCCACTCCGGAATGACAGTTACGATTGAAGCAGCCATCGAATCCATCATCTTTGTTTCCGTGAATACACCCGTAAAAATCCCTGCTGCGAAAATGAGTGTACAAATCATCACGAAACTATTGGCATGACTTAAAATCCTTTCCTGCTGTTCTTTTGGGTTCGGAAAATTAACGAATAGTGCAATCGCAAAAGCAGCGGCAAATAAGATTTGGATCGGCAGCACTTCCATCACCAGCAAAACCATCAGTAAAATCGTCAAGAACCAATTAAACCAAAAAAGCCTGGATGTTCCTTGAGGTGCGGTTTCAACAGCTGCCGCCTGTTCGCCCATACCTGGTTGCATGTTCGTCTCCAGGGAACCGACTCCCAATCTCTCCCTTTCCTTTTTGCCAAGTACATATGCCGAAAAAAGCGTCCATAAAAGACCGCAAATCATGACTGGAATAAGAGGTATGAATAACTCCGATACTTCCACCTGAAGGCTAGCGGCCGCCCTGACCAAAGGACCTCCCCAAGGAATCATATTCATGACGCCAGCGGCCAAACCAACGACACAGGCCAATACGAGCCTGTTCATCCCTAATTTGATATAAAGCGGCAGCATGGCCGAAACAGTGATCATGAATGTAGAAGAACCGTCTCCGTCCAAACCTACCAATATGGTTATAATGGCGGTTGCCATGACAACCTTTAGTGGATCTCCTTTTACAAAACTCAGTATTTTAGCGATCATGGGCTCAAATAAACCAACGTCAATCATTAAACCAAAATACAGAATAGCAAAAACGATCATGACTGCTGTCGGTGTCACCTTTAAAATACCCGCAACCATCATATCTCCCATTTCCGAGGCAAACCCACCAATCAGACCAAAAGCTATCGCCGTGAAGATAAAAGCGACAACCACTGATAACCGCTTCGTGATGACCAAGACCAGAAACGTTAAAATCATACAAAACCCTAAAATCGTCAACATGTTTAAAACTCCTTTAATTGGAAAAATGAAAACCTTTTGTTTATTTAACTTTTCTGAAAAATCAGTATTTTCACATTATACCATTTGCCCATTCATTAAAAAACCTGTTAAACAAATTCGTTTAATAAATTAGTTAATTTCTGTATACTATTATTTAGGAACCCGAAGTTTTTTTCGGAGGAAAGAAGTGTTGTATGTAAAATGAACGCTCATAAAATAGCTAAACGGAACCTTTTCATCATGTGGTTCGCCAATTTCTTCATAGGCGGGAGCATGACGATGGTTCTCCCATTCATATCCTTATACATTGGTACATTCGGAGATTATTCGACTCAATATATCCAGCATTGGTCCGGATGGACTTTTGGAATCACTTTCGTGACAGCCTTTTTATTTTCCCCCATTTGGGGACGGATTGGTGACCGGTATGGCAGAAAGAAAATCTTGATTGCCTGCGCCTTTGGGATGGGCCTGTCCATCTTCCTGATGGGATTCGTCGAAAATGTTTGGCAGCTATTCGTCCTAAGGATGTTCACAGGAATATTCACTGGCTTCATTTCCATGTCCCAGGCCTTCATATCAACGCAGACACCAAAAGAAATTGCCGGACGTGTACTGGGAACCTTACAAACGGGAAATATAACCGGTTCCCCTTTTCGGACCATTGCTTGGCGGCGTGCTTGCAGACACACTCGGCTATTCAACCGCCTTTAAATTCACCTCCATCACCATTTTCATCTCTGGTCTTCTTGTTTTTGCAACCAAGGAGTACCGAATGGAGCGGCAGAAGGGAACGAAGTCGAGCTATACTAGCAGGGAGGTTCTCTCACATATCTTAAGGAATCCCATCTTGGTGAATGTCATGCTCATCTCCACGCTTGTCCAAGTTGCCCACTTCAGCATCCAGCCCATTCTTTCTTTATACGTTGGTGAGCTGCATGGAACTTCCAATCTTGGTTTTTATTCAGGAATCGCCTTTTCTGCAGCAGGCCTGGGGAATTTATTGATGGCGCGTCACTGGGGCAAGATAGGTGATCGGCATGGACATGTGAAGATTCTTGTGCTGCTTCTTTTTCTGACAGCTCTTGTCTATTTTCCCGGTGCCTTCATCAATCATTTTTGGCAGCTTGTCTTTGTACGTTTCATACTAGGCATGGCAATAGGCGGCATCATCCCTGTAAGGATTGCCTACATTCGCCAAGAAGCGCCTGTCGCAATGCAGGGGGAAGTGCTTGGGTACAATACGAGCCTGCGCTTTTTAGGCAATATCATCGGACCCGCAATGGGCGGAATGGTTGCTGGTTTCTACGGATTCTCTGCCGTCTTCATCACGACCAGCACGTTACTCCTCATAGCCGGACTTGTCCTCTATTTCGCGATGCACCGTAATCCGGAGTTGGCCAGATCACATTAATCACATTTTTGGCAAGAAAGCCTGCTTCCATCTGGAAGCGTGCTTTCTCATGTTTAATGCTCATACAGCTGTAGTGCTCGATACTTCTGGAGCTTTTTTATATGGGGAATGATCGAAGAGAAATCAAGGAAAAGAGATTTGAAGGGTCACGTTCATGCCTATCCGAAAAGTTCACCAACTCTTATGACACACCCATAAACTGATAAGTATTTTTCCTGCACTTCATAAACACATCAAATTATATGTTAAGATTATTTTAGGCAAATTTTATGAAAGTAAAAGACGCAAAGCCACGGGCCTAAACCAACAACTTAGTTGTCATGGCAGCCGGGTTGCCAAGATTTTTCTTGAATGGATCACTTTATAATTAATTTTCTTGCCCCTTTTTAATTTGCCTAAAATTAAAGCAAGGAGGGTTATATATGTTCTTTCCAACCATTTACTCAGCTACTACGGATGAGAGACACATAGTTAAAGATAAAAATACTTGTGCATGTGGCACAAGATATAATGCATTCGCAATGTTATCCAGAAGCGACCTTCGAAAGATCAGGTTCAAGCATTATAAAGAAGTAACATGTCCTTTATGTAAATCCAGTATCATTGATGAGGAATAGCCCCTTAACACCATGACGGTTCCTACTCCCAAACTTTGATAGAGCTGGCTTTTCACCCTCACCACTTACATATATGGTAAAAGGGAAAATACCATTCCGATAAAAAACTCTCTTACCTCCCGCCCACATATTGACACAGTTAGAGCACGATCTTTTTTTCATTATATGAATGGTAAATGTATGGTCAACCTATAATGGGCTCGATAAGATATAAATCATGAAGTAATCATTAGATTGTATCGCGTAGAATGTCATGAATCGGTTCCAATCGGTGGCGTAAAGCTAGTAGGAAAGGGAAATCCATGTTTTTGATTTTTAATTATGAATTAGATCTCTACCGTTTTACTCCACTCCCCCTAGCGGGAATTTTACAAAAGCCCATAGGAGCCCCTTACGTCAAAAATGGCCAAGCCATTAACGGAAATCCCATTCGACTGACTTTATTCAAGCATGACATGTATGCATTCGCCCACCTCCATATAATTGACTTCCCTCACATGATAGCTCAATCAACTTTTGCACCAATTCTTCTCTCCTAAAGCATTTTTCCTTCGTACGATAAGAAATGAATAGCCCTCGATTTGTCGTTTATATTATCCATATAGATAGAATAAAGGACTCATGCTATAATTTAGTGCGTTAAAAAAGAAATGAACCCATATATATAAGAAAGAAGGAGTGTTTCTTTGAATACATCTGCATACAAAAAGGAATGGTTCGGCAACGTTAGAGGAGATGTTCTTTCGGGAATTGTCGTTGCCTTGGCATTGATTCCTGAGGCGATTGCCTTTTCGATCATTGCTGGCGTTGACCCAATGGTTGGTCTATATGCCTCATTCTGCATTGCCATCGTCATCTCCTTTGTCGGCGGAAGGCCGGGAATGATATCGGCTGCCACTGGCGCAATGGCACTCGTCATGGTCGACCTTGTTAAAGATCATGGCTTGAACTATTTACTTGCTGCAACCATATTGACTGGTTTGCTGCAAATTTTACTAGGGGTTTTAAAAATCGGGAAATTAATGAAGTTCATTCCGAAGCCGGTCATGACTGGTTTTGTGAATTCTTTAGCTATCTTGATTTTCACGGCACAGCTCACCCATTTCGTGGGCGAAACATGGATCATGTATGTCATGACAGCCGTTTCATTAGCTATCATTTATCTTTTTCCGCTGATCACGAAAGTCATACCTTCACCCCTTGTCGCCATCATATTCATGACGATCGTTGCGGTTACCATGGGGGCTACGGTGCGGACGGTTGGGGATATGGGGCAATTGACCGAAGCGCTTCCGATGTTCATGCTTCCAGGCATCCCTTTGACCTTCGAAACTTTGGCGATCATTTTCCCTTATTCCATTGCCCTTGCGTTTGTTGGACTGCTTGAATCGTTATTGACGGCTCAAATTGTCGATGAGATGACTGACACGGACAGTAATAAAAATAAGGAAGCAAAAGGCCAGGGGATTTCGAATATCATCGCCGGATGTTTTGGCGGCATGGCAGGATGTGCGATGATCGGCCAATCCGGTATCAACATTAAATCTGGTGGAAGGGGCCGGCTCTCGACATTTGTAGCGGGCGCATTCCTTATGGTATTAATCGTGGTATTGAATGATGTCCTTATCAAAATACCGATGGCTGCACTTGTCGCAGTCATGATCATGGTTTCAATCGGGACATTTGACTGGTCTTCCCTAAAGAGGCTCACTAGAGCTCCTAAGTCGGATGCAGCCGTGATGATCGTGACGGTCCTCATTGTCCTTTATACACATGACTTATCAAAAGGGGTATTTGCCGGAGTGCTATTGAGCATGATTTTCTTCTCGGCTAAAATTTCTAAAGTGGCAGTAGAGAAAACGGCAGACATCCAGGCTAAGAAAATCACTTATCGTATCAGCGGACAAATATTTTTCGCTTCTGTCCAGGACTTTATTTCAAAGTTCGACTTCAAGGAAAAAGCCGATGCAATCGTCATCGACTTCTCCCATTCCAAAATCTGGGATGATTCCGCAGTCGGTGCTGTCGATACGGTTATTCTTAAATATCAGCTCTTGGGAATACCTGTCCAAGTCCAAGGACTCGATGAAGAAAGTTCGACATTGCTTGAAAAACTCGCCACCTCAGAAAGTAAAATATCTTAAAGAAGTAAAATTCTGCTGAATAGAAACTTTTCAAACCGACAAAATAGATAACATGAATCATTTCCTTTTGAAAGGAGCGAAAAGCATGACACCAGAACAGGATTATACGGCAGCAAATCTGTCACCGGATTTATTGAATGAACTGAAAATCTTTGAAAGCAAACTTGGCGAGGAAGCCAATAAAGAATTGATTGTCATCGCCTATGAAAAAGAAAAGGAATCTTTAAATTAAGAAAAAAGACTCAAACACCCTTAATGGGATGGTTGAGTCTTTTTTTGAATGTACAGAAAAAGGGTGCCCATGTTTTTAATGAGCAACCCTTTTCCTGTATTATTTGCTGAATACGTCGGTTAAGACCGGCACGATTTGTTTTTTACGCGATACAACGCCTTCCAACACGGCGATGTTATTGTTTAATGAAACGTCATATGCCTTTTCAACTGCATATGACGCTTTACCAAGGGCCAAGGCAACGGAATCATTAGTCAGGATATCCGTTACGACGAATAGGAACAAGTCCAATTCCTTCACTGCGATGACCGCTTCAATCGCTGCTTCCAATTCAGCTTGCTTAGCAAGGACTTCGTTCGGATCAACAGCATTGACCTGTGCTATTTCCACTTTAGCCATTCCCATGGAGAATTCCTTTGCATCAAGAGTGATGAGCTGGGCAATCGTTTTGTCGCTTAAGTCAGCACCCGCTTTCAACATTTCCAAGCCATATTTTTCAGCGTCGACTCCTGCAATGGCAGCCAGTTCCATTGCTGCCGCAACGTCTTGCCCCGTGCAAGTCGGGGATTTGAACAATAAAGAATCGGAAATGATGGCAGATAGCATAAGACCTGCGATTGCTTTAGGGACTTCAATGCCGTTTTCTTTATAAATTTTATTTAAGATGGTTGCCGTACAGCCAACTGGTTCCGCACGGTAATATAATGGATCGCTTGTTTCAAAGTTAGCGATACGGTGATGGTCGATAACTTCCAACACACGGACTTGGTCAATATCTTCAGCACTTTGCTGGCGTTCGTTATGATCGACCAGGATTACGCCATCAGCTTCCCCTGCAACTTTTTCCACAAGACGGGGAGCATCGAATTTGAATTGGTCCAATGCATATTGAGTTTCACCATTCACTACACCCAGACGAACTGGTTCAGCGTTGATACCTAACTGCTTTTTCAGATCTGCATAAGCGATTGCTGAACAGATTGTGTCTGTATCCGGGTTTTTATGTCCAAAAACTAATACTTTTTCCAAGATTTTATCCCCTTTTTCATAAAAATTTTTCCGCGAATCCCCTCATTGCAATAAGGGAGAGCCACCTTTACTAGACACTTTATTTTAACACAAAATCCCGTAAAATCAGCGCTTGATTTATCCATTCCCCCATAAAATCTTTCATTCCCCTACCCTCTTCCATCACTTTGTCAATAGATAAGGGTTGGTTTTTTTCAAATATATTAGTTGAATTATCATCGTATATGGCTTACGATAATATAAGCAGAAATACTAGATATTGATTACATAAACAATTCCAATAACTATATATAGAATTTTTATAATCCAAGGTGCCAGTGATGGCTGAAAAGGGAATCCGGTGTAAACCCGGAACTGTCCCCGCAACTGTAAATGTGACGAAATGAGAAAACCACTGTATAGCTCTCTATACGGGAAGGACTCAAAGTAGGATGATCATGAGTCAGGAGACCTGCCTTGAATTTTTCACGTTTCTTATTCTTCGGGGATTGAGATGATGAAACGATAGTATAACGGCTATTTTTTCATGGCTCTTTTATTCTATCGTTTGATCCGCTCAATTCTTTGGGCGGTTTTTTTATTTTAGCGGAAGTTAACAAGGAGGATTATTAATGACTCAAACATATAACTCTACCATAAGTGAAAATGACACAGAAGCGAAATCCATCCAGCTTGAGACGTTATCGAAGGAATTCGAAGGCCGTCTCGATATGGAAAAGTTCAAAAGGCGTTTTACAAAATGGCTTGATCGCAAAAGTGACTCAACCGAAGAACAGGCATCAAAAAAACTGATTCAGCTCGCTCTTGAAGGCGTGGATATCGATGCACCGGATTGGACTTTCGTTGCTGCAGCAGAACTGTTGAATACAATGTATAGGGATGCACAAGCCAATCGAGGATATGAAGGCAAGAGTTATGGCCCATTCTATGAGCTGATCACAGAACTCTCCCAGCTATCGGAAGGTCAGCGTTATCCCATTTATAAACCAGAACTGCTATCTTCATATACAAAAGCGGAAATTGAGGAATTGGGATCGGTGATCGACCCGGAAAAAGATAAATTATTCTCTTACATAGGCATCTACTTATTGAATGACCGCTATCTGGCCCGCCCAAAAAAGGACAAGGTCTTCGAACTGCCGCAAGAACGTTTCATGATCATCGCGATGGAAATCATGCGAATGGAAAAAAAGGAGCACCGCCTGCAACTGATAAAAGAAGCATACTGGGCCATGTCCAACCTTTATATGACCGTTGCGACTCCTACACTCTCCAATGCAGGTAAAACACATGGACAGTTAAGCTCCTGCTTTATCGACGCAATTGAAGATTCCATTGACGGAATCTACCTATCAAACTACGATGCCGCAAAAGTATCTAAATTCGGCGGCGGTGTCGGTCTTTACGTCGGTAAGGTTCGCTCGCTTGGTTCCGATATCCGCGGTTTCTCTGGAAACAGTTCAGGCACGACGCCCTGGATTCGACTATTCAACCAGACAGCTGTTAGTGTCGATCAATTGGGTCAACGTAAAGGTGCCATCGCGATTTACTTGGATGCCTGGCATAAAGATATCATGAGCTTCCTCGATTTGAAGACTCAAAACGGGGATGACAGATTAAAAGCACATGATATTTTTACAGGTGTATGCATACCGGATTTATTCATGGAGGCTGTACGCGACAGAAAAGAATGGTATCTTTTCGATCCGCATACCGTTAAGCAAACCCTTGGATTTTCACTTGAAGATCTTTATGACGAAAAGAAAGGCGAAGGAAGCTTCAGGAATCATTATGCACTTGCTGTCGAGGCCGCAGAAAATGGCACGCTTCCAAACTATAGCTTTGAGAAAATCAATGCGATGGACATCATGAAAAGCATCATGATTTCTCAATTAGAAGAAGGCGTACCGTATATGTTCTACCGCGATGAAGTGAATCGGAAGAATCCGAATAAACATAAAGGTATGATTTATTGTTCTAACCTTTGCACGGAGATTGCCCAAAACCTAAGCCCTTCGACGATCACGGATGAATATGAAACAGAAGATGGAGATGTTGTTGTGGTTCGTAAAAGCGGCGATTTCGTTGTCTGCAACCTTTCATCCATTAACTTGCCCCGAGCGGTGGGCAGCGATGTTCTGGAAAGATTGATTCCCATTCAGATCCGTATGCTGGACAATGTCATTGATGTGAATAATCTTCCTGTCAAACAAGCATCCATCTCGAACAAACGGTACCGTGCGATTGGTTTAGGAACGTTTGGATGGCATCATTTACTTGCCACACAGAATATTTATTGGGAATCCGATGAGGCTGTTCGCTATGCAGATGCTTTATACGAAAAGATCGCTTACTTAACTATCAAGGCATCCAACGAATTGGCCAAGGAAAAAGGATCTTACCCATATTTTGAAGGTTCTGATTGGCATACAGGGGACTATTTCGAACTGCGTGACTATACAGATCAAAAATGGCTGGATTTAAAAGCAGACGTGCAGGAGCACGGAACCCGTAATGGCTATTTAATGGCGATTGCCCCCAATTCATCGACAGCCAAAATCGGTAATTCCACGGATGGAATCGATCCTTTGTATGAAATTGAATTTTACGAAGAAAAGAAAAACTTCAAATTCAAGGTGACCGCACCAGGCTTGACGCCAAATACGTATGAATATTATAAAAAGACGCGCTTCAATTTGGATCAACTGGAAAGCATCAGGCAAAATGCAGCCCGCCAACGCCATATTGACCAAGCAATCAGCTTTAATCTGTATGTACACAATACAATCAAAGCGAAGGTCCTTTTGGATATCCATTTAACGGCATGGGAAAGCGGGTTGAAATCAACGTATTATGTTCGTTCGACGTCTTCCGAATATGACAATGCCTGCGAAAGCTGTTCAAGTTAACGTCAATCATGACCCAGTAATCTATTCTTAAAGGAGTTTTCACGAATGACCAATCATATAAAAAAAATTCGGATGCTCGAACCGACGCATCCAACAAAGGCAACCGGTGTTTTCAAAGGAGAAGCTTCAGGCTTCCTCCTTTGGAACGATATACAGTATGAAAAATTCTATGATACCTATACACAGCTCATCAATAACTTTTGGAAGCCTTCGAGCGTGAACATGATTCAGGATAAAAAGCAGTGGGGCGAATTGGATGAAGATATCCAGGACGCTTTTCTCGATATCCTTACGATGATTGCTGGAATGGACAGTCTTCAAACACCCACTTTAGTAGAGATCCTTCGGTACATCAAAGATCCGGCGGCAAAAGCTATCCTGGCCAACATGGCCCAGCAGGAATCGATCCATAATGAGTCTTATTCCTATATCCTTGCTTCCTTGATTCCGGTAGGCAAGCAAAAACAGCTTTTCGACCGCATTAAAGAACATCCTGAAGTGATTAAGCGTAACCAACCGATCGTTGATGCTTATCAAACGTTCGTGGACGATCCCAGCCCTCAGCATTTATTCGAGGCACTGATCCATTCAACGAACCTTGAAGGGATTTATTTCTATCTGGCTTTCGCTTTTTATTATAATTTAGGACGCCAAAATCTAATGACCGGTTCCGCTACGATGATATCCTATATTCATCGCGATGAAATGGTCCATTTCGATTTCATTGGCATGCTCGTTCAAATCTTGATGTATGAATATCCTGAGTTAAATAATGAAGAAAACACGAAGTTCATCTATACAACGATTGAAAAAGCAGTCGAACTCGAAAAGGAATGGTCTGAATATATGCTCGAAGATATCCAAACGAAAGCCGATCTCGATTTGGAAGAATTCAATGAGTACATCGAATATATCGCCAACAAACGGTTACGTATGCTAGGCCTTGAAAATTTGTATAAAGAGTATGGCGAGAACCCGATGCCATGGATCAAAACGTTCGATGATGAATCCATCGGCCTTACCAAAACCGATTTCTTCGAACAGAAGTCAAGGACTTACAGTCAAGTAAATGCCAGCAATGGGTTCGATGAGCTGTAAGATTGCCATTGTCTATCATTCTGCCGGCGGCAATACAAAAGCGCTTGCTGAAGCCCTCGCTGCCCTTTTACCTGAGGCTTTCCTATATCGAATGAATGAATTCGATTTACGTACATTGCCGGATTACGATGCATTGATCGTCGGCACCTATACATGGGGCAATGGGGAGCTTCCCGCTAAATCAGCTGCCTTTTATAAAGAACTGGAACAGTTGCCTATTGCTCGCCTGAAAACGGGAGTCTTCGGCACTGGCGAAACCAACTATAATCATTTTTGTGGGGCGGTCGATGATTTCCGGGACATGTTATTTGCCAAGAGCCAGTTATTGGTGACATTGAAGATAGAACAGATGTATCAAGAATCAGACCTGCACAGACTTCAAAAGTTCGCCTCGCTATTCCAGAACTGACTGAAAGGGGATATGCGTTTTCGCATATCCCCTTTCAGTGTTTTTTTTAAAACTCGGCTCCCTCAATCATAGCAACGGTAAGCATGAAGTATAATGGAAGAAAAAAGGAGATGATATCCAATGATTGAGATTGCAACCCAGTTCCTGCCTATTCTTTTTATGCTAGTGCTTGTCGCTTTCGTTATATTCATCGTCTTTTTCCTGTCAGGGCATTTTAATCGTACTAAACGGATCGAAGAAAAATTGGACAAAGCATTAAGGGAAATCGCCGAAAAAAAAGAAAAATAAAAAGACTCCAATATCGGAGTCTTTTTTTTATATGCGTTCAATTATTTTTGAACGTTAGCAGCTTGTGGTCCACGAGCGCCTTGCTCGATTTCGAAAGAAACTTCTTGGCCTTCTTCAAGCGTTTTGAAGCCTTCACCTTGGATAGCTGAGAAATGTACGAATACATCGTCTTGGCCTTCAACTTCGATGAAACCGAAACCTTTTTCTGCGTTAAACCATTTTACTTTACCTTGTACCATGATAGTTCCTCCTGTGTTTGGAAAAATCCATTTTATTACTATTTTTGGTTCTGGATAATGTTTCAAGAGGAATCCTATTACAGTAAATCCTTCTATCAAACTTTTCCGAACAAAAATAATTACTCATATTATATCATGGAAAATCCTAAAAAAACAAGATTATCGCCGTAAATCAACCGACAAATTATCCTAAAATTCTACATTTTCCTCTTCTTGCTTTGTCGGAAGCCTTCGTCCAATAAGTAGCGTTCCGCCTCAACCGGACTTTCGAAACATTCCTCAAGATTCGACCCTGAATAAACATTCCAAAGCAGGTCTTCCTTTTGAAGTGTAAGCTCTTGCTTTTCAGGGCCAATCCATGCCCCTTCCAACCTAGCGAACTCGTTTTCCTCTTCTTCGATTTCAGCCGGAGGTTCAGATAGGTAATCCACGCTTCTTTGGATCAATTCTTTTAATTCCGCTTCATTATAGTCACGTATATTGATAAACCCTTTACGGTCAGTGTCTTTTTTTCTCATATGCCCTGCGTAAACGAACCCATTTCCATTGGGATGCAAGTGCTGAACGACGATCTTTTTCTCCTGGACGCTATCTGGATAATGGAAGTTCACACGTCCCAATGAAACGTCTTTTCGCTGTAATTCCGGAAAAGTTTCAATGATGCTCAATTTTTCTTCAAATGTTAACAAATTTCTTCCTCATTTCATTAGTTCATATTGTTTGTCGATTATAACACAGACTGATTAGAAACAATAATCCCCCTCTTCCATTATAATGTAATGAAAAGGAGTGATAGGATTTGATCATGAGAATTCGGGACCTGGAATCAGACTATGGCCAGCAGCTATTTAAACTGCAGAAAGAATCCTATAAAGTGGAAGCGGAAATGATCGGTTTTGCCGATATACCTCCTCTATTGGAAACATATGAACAATTCATACATTGCCATGAAACGTTTTTATGCTATTTAAAGGGTGATGCCTTAGCTGGTGCCATATCTTATACAAAAGAGAATGGCCAAATGCTGATTTGCAGAATGGTCGTCCACCCTGATTATTTTCGGCAGGGTATTGCGGACGCATTGTTGCATGCTCTCCAATTACACGTCGACTGGGAAAAGATATCCGTTTCGACCGGTAAAATGAACCTTCCCGCACGAAACCTTTACGAAAAAAACGGATTCACCCATAAAGAGGACGTAGAAGCCGCACCTCGCTTATCCATAAGCATATACGAAAAACAGCATTCATTTTATGTATGTCACGATAAAAAGCATAATGAATGAAATGACAATGATTACGGCAACCCATAGCCAGGCCAATGTCATATTCCCGGAGTCCATGGCGATATAAATCGCGGTCGGTATGGTTTGTGTCTGTCCGGGAATGTTTCCGGCAAACATGAGTGTGGCCCCGAATTCCCCCAACGCACGCGCAGAACTTAAGATGGCACCTGTGATGATCGATTTGACCGCCAATGGGAGTGTTACAAACAGGAATAACCTCCACTCGCCGGCCCCGTCAACCCTTGCTGCATTTTCAATTTCTTCATCTATACCTTCAAAGCCCGTTTTAGCGGATTGGTACATTAGCGGAAAAGCTACCACTGTAGATGCAATGACCGCAGCCCACCACGTGAACATCAGGGGCTGGTCAAAAACCCTTTCAATGAATTGTCCAGGCATTCCATTCTTGCCAAAAATCACGATCAACAAAAAACCAACGACGGACGGCGGCAAAACAAGCGGCAATAAAAACGCTGTTTCCAACAGGACTCTTCCCCTGAATTGCTTTTTAGCCATCATTCGTGCCAGGAAAATTCCTAAAATGAAAACAAGGATACCCGCCAGTCCCGCTACTTGTATCGATAGCCTGACTGGTGACCAAAAATCCCCTGTCATGATACTTCTCTCACACCACTATTAAATATCGGCATATGCAGGTCCTTATTCGGTTTCATTACCCAAACCATTTCTTTTTCATTAAAGGCAGATTTCATTTCATTTTCTCCCTTTCCTTTTAAAATAACATTTAAGTTTATTTTTCTTGACATCTTGCTGACACAAAGAAACGTTAAAGTAAGAGTATCACAAATATAAAAATAATTTCATTCCAATAAACTTGAAAACTTTGAAGGAGTCGATTTTAATGGTAACAATTTATACTACTCCAAGCAGTTTAGCGTGTCGTAAAGCAAAAGCTTGGCTTAAGAAGAACGAAATTTCCTTTAATGAACGTAACCTATATTCCCAACCTCTTTCTATAGAAGAAATAAAAGAGATTTTACGTAAAACGGAAGGCGGGACAGATG
Organism: Peribacillus sp. 05N428; assembly: GCF_056397085.1. Lineage (NCBI taxonomy): Bacteria > Bacillati > Bacillota > Bacilli > Caryophanales > Bacillaceae > Peribacillus > Peribacillus sp. 05N428. Next base: position 117,148 of record NZ_JBFTMS010000012.1, read on the forward strand.
AAATCATCTCAACCCGTTCCAAAAAATTCAAAAGCCTGAATATCGATATAAATAATACACCGCTTAATGATCTTTGCAAGCTTATTCAAGATAACCCGGATTTACTTCGCCGGCCGATCATTTTCGACCATAAGAACTTGCATGCAGGATATAATGAAGAGGAAATGGGACGCTTCCTTCCAAGGAAGGTCCGTCATGTACAATTATGGCGGGCAATCAGCCAATTAGCTTAATTAGTTAGCATTCTGCATAATAAGAGGGTTGTCCATTACAAGGACAACCCTTTTTTATATTTGATCCGCTTTTTCTATGACAATCGTGAAGATGGTGCCTTGTTCATTGCTATCCTTAAGCATAAGATCTCCCTTTTGCGCTTTTGCGAGCATCTTACTGAATGGCAGTCCCAAACCTAAACCGCGTACCTTCAACTTTTTGTTTTCGCCTCGATAAAATGGTTCGAACACATATTGCTGTTCATGCTTGGGTATCCCCCGCCCGCTGTCCAGAACATCAATGCAGATTCGTTCTTCATCCTTTTCATAAAGATGAATTACTATTTTCCCTTTGCCGTCAAGTGCATGTCTGGCATTATTCAAAAGGTTAATGACGATTTGCTGCATCCGCAAAGAATCAATTTGTCCAAAGACCGGTTCATCAGGAACTTTTATCTCAAAAGCGAACGCTTGATCATCATCTTGGGTCACCTGCCAGCGATAGGCGATTTCCTTGATGAATATATTGATATTCTCTTTTTGCACCCGGATTTTAAAAGCGCCTGCCGATATGGCATTATAATTGAGTAAATCCTCTATCATACCTTGTAAACGCTGAGTTTCCTTTAAGGAAATATCGAGGAATTCCTTACTTTGCTCTCCCTTGACGACATCATCTTTCACCGCTTGTATCAGTCCGCTAATGGAAGTGACTGGCGTTTTCAAATCATGGGTTACGCCCGCGAGCAATTCCGCACGCAACTTCTCCATGACCTTCAATCGATTGGTCATTTCCTTAAATGATTCTATCAGTTCATAGATTTCTTCTTCCTTGATTTCCTCTTCCTCTTTGAAATGGATATCATAGTTGCCTTCACGAACCTGGACCGCGGCGTTAGCTACGTCTTGGATGGGGCGCGAAATCTGCCTGGAAAGAAAATAAATGACGCCCGTTCCGAGAATCAGAAGTCCTCCAATCATGATCGCCAACAAGCCATGATCTTGGTTGATTTCCTTCAATGCCCCTTCTTCCTGGGCAATGACCACCCAGCCTCTCGTCTCATCATTGAACGTAATGGGGGATTTGACGACATATACTTTGTTGTCGGAAATCTTGACCTTCTGCACCAACTCCGTATTTTTCATGATGACGTCCGGGAGTTTATTTTCATCCGGATCGATATACAACTGTGGCATCGTATATATGATGGTGGCATCGGGATCGACGATATAGATGATTGGCTGTTGATTCAGATGGAGGATTTTCTCCCGTTCCTCAACAATTTCCGAAAGGACCGGGCCAACGACAATCTGGCCATTTTCCTTAATCGCCCGATCGGATGTTTCATCCGCTAAGTACTTTAGAAGGCTGAGCCTATATTCCAAAGCCGTTTTTTCCATCCACCATAAGGAAAAAACAGATAATAATATCAAACCGGAAATCAAGGTCAATACGTATCTCTTTGTCCAATAGCGTTGTAAAGTGGTTCTTTTTTTAGTTTTCATAGACACTCAATTGATACCCCAATCCACGCAAGGTTTTTATTTCTCCCTCAGTTACCGGCCATCCATCTATCGCCTTCCTGATTCGTTTGATCGCCAGGTCCACTGCACGGTCACTGCCGTCATAATCCATGCCCCACACCTGGTCGAGCAGCTGCTCCCTCGTGAAAATTTGATTAGGGTGCTTAGCGAAAAAAACGAGCAGAGACAAATCACGCGGCGTCAAGTTTATCTCTTCCCCATTCAAATGCACCATATATGACAAATCATCGATGGTTAAACTCCCAAATTCGTGCACATGACCATCTTCCGTAGCAACCGATGATGATGACCTTCTTAAAACGGCATGCACCCGGGCCACGACTTCTTCAGCAACGAAGGGTTTGGAGATGTAATCATCCGCACCTGACTTAAATCCCGATAATCTGTAATCGACATCTGTCAGTGCAGTCAACATGATAACCGGACAGGTATCGTCCTCACGAATTTCCTTCAATATATCCCAGCCTTCCTTACCCGGCAGCATGACATCTAGCAGGACAAGGTCTGGCTTCGTTTCTTCAAACATTGGAATGGCCTTTAGCCCATCGTAAACTTGGACTACATCAAATCCTTCCCGCTCCAAATATGCTTTCAATACCATCGATATGGCAATTTCATCTTCTACTACAAGAATTTTCTTCATATATGGATTCCTCCTTCCTGAATTATAGTGAAATTATTTTGTATATGCTAACTATTAAAAAACACCAAGCCTTTTCCCTCAATTTTACCCTTTTTATGTGTCAGGATTATGTTCGCAGTAAAATTAACCGGTGTTTTCACTTCGTAACTTTATGTAAGTGATCTCGATTCATTTTAACAGGAATGCCGCAACATGATCGTAAAAATCATACAGAAAAACTATGAGCTCCTCATTACACTCTAAAGAGGCTGGCTCTAAACTGAGCCAGCCCTTTTCAATTACATGTCTCGTGTGGATTGGGACAGCCCGCTTCCTGCCTTTCCACTTGGATCGTGCTATGTTCAATTCCAAACTGATCATGAAGTAGTTTTTGCGCTTCTGCTAAAACTGAATCGTGATTACCGTTCTCATCTATGACAACATGGCAGCTCATTGTAAAAAAACCAGAGGTGATCGTCCAGATATGGAGATCATGGACATCGGATACACCATCCAATTCCACCAAGGATGCTTTCACTTCATGCATATCGACTTGGCCTGGTGTGCCCTCCATCAAGATATGGAATGAATCCCTCACTACCCTAAAACCGCTGATAATAATTAAAATCGCGACGATGACGCTCGCAATCGGATCTGCAATTCCCCAATCGAAAAAATAAATCAAGAGTGCGGCCGCAATGGCACCCACAGATCCAAGCATATCACCAATGACATGTAAAAAAGCACTTCGCACATTCAGATTGTCTTCTTTATCTCCGTTCATTAAAATCCAGGCGGCAATGACATTAACAAGTAAGCCGATGATTGAAATCATTAGCATTCCCATGCTTTGAACCTCAGGAGGATCCAGGAACCTCTTAATTGCCTCTACGAAAATGAATACGGATATGACGATCAATGTCAATCCATTCAAACAAGCAGCAATGATCTCAAACCGTTTATACCCAAACGATTTGGACGATGTCGCTTTCCTTTCCCCCAACCTTATCGCTGTATAACTAAGCCCTAATGCTGCCGCATCGCTAAGCATGTGACCTGCATCCGACAGTAAAGCCAGACTATTTGTCAAGAATCCCCCAATGACCTCGACTATCATAAATGTGGAGATTAATAAGAAAGATGCCAACAATGCTTTTTTATTGTTAGAATGGTGGTGTCCGTGCCCATGATCATGGGAGTGACCATGATGATGTCCCATGCCATCCCTCCTCTCGATTTGAAACTTATATATAGTATGGGATAAATCCAGAATGGTTTCAAATGATTCACTTCCGGTATTCACTGGCTGTAAAAAGAGCGATCAAACGGGCAGGAAGTGAGTTTTTATGAAAAATAAAAATCGGCCTTCAACCAATTCAAAGTAAAAATAAACGCTACAGACATTCCCTGCAGCGTTTTCCCCGTTTATTTATCCTCTTGCATCGTATCATCGACAATGGCAAACAGATCCTTATTAAACAATTCATCATTACAGACAAGACTATGCCGTTCCATCTCTTCCTGCTCTTGAATTACCTGTTCATTTTCCTTCATGACCTACCTCCAGCTTAATGATGTTTGCCTATTATCGTATCCGCAGGCATGTACCTTTATGCTCAACATTTCCCCAACCTTCATCTTATATAAACGTCTTAGGCCTGCTGCCCGCCATGGAAGGCACGTATAATGAATTCATGCTCTGGAACTTGTAAGCTTTGGTACGATGACAGGAACGATGTATTATCATAGGCCACTTTTTCAAGCTTTACCTGAATACCCGCATTTTCAATTGAAACAATGGCATAAGGAGCAACTGATTCACCATTACAGCCAAGAGAACCAGGGTTCAGGAATATCGTTCGGTCATTTTTATAAAGGTGGATAGGATGATGGTGTCCGAATGCTATTAAATCGTGATGCTGATCTTTGAAAAGCATTTCCAAGTTATTTAAACTCGGTTCAACGATTTTACTATATGGATTTTGGCTTATGTGCTCATCCAATTTCTTCGATTCCATGTGATAATGGGTGAAGTAAACGGAGTGATCATTAATGATATGATGTATGGTTCGAGGCAATTTTTCCAATTCATTTATGAATTTCCGCTGCATCCTTTCAGCTATCCATTCATGATGCTCCTTAACATGAATATGTCCGTCCGGATGCGGCTCCCCGTTAATGATGGCCAGGACAGCTTCATCATGATTTCCAGTTATCATCGACAAATCATTTCTTGAAAATAAAAGTTCAAGGACTTCATTTGTATCCGGGCCAATCCCAACCATATCTCCCAAACAATAGAGACGATCTATTTCTTCCCTTTTGTCAATATCCCTAAGGACGGCTTTTAACGCTGAAGCATTACCATGCACATCCGTTATAATGGCAACTTTCATGACTTAGTTCAGCTCCCTTCCTCCACAATCCACATGGTATATTATAACATTTAAAACGAAATCAAAAAAATATTCGGGCTTAATCCCTTGATTTGCCCACGCCCATTTTTTATGAATAAGCAAACACTTCGGCCTAGAATACATAGTATGAAGTATTCCCGGTAAAGATGTTTTGCTAGGTATGTAATTCATAATATATATGAGGAGGAAATCAAATGGGTGGAAATGGTAACGAATGTTGTGGCGGCGGTTTCGATAACGGATTCGCATTGCTGATCGTATTATTCATCTTGCTGATCATCATTGGATGCAGTTGGGGATTCGGCGGCGGATTCGGCGGATGCTGCTAATAATGACATAAATCAAAAAGGCGCCTGATCATGGCGCCTTTTTTTGTTATGGATTGACTTTTTAGTTTTTGTTTTTACTATTCCAAATAGGCTTTTCCCTCTTCAAACTTTTATTACATAATACGAGAAAGATCCATAAATTTCAGATGTTAACCTAGGGAAAACCTTCTTCTAGACATGGACGGATGGCAAATTAGGTACCTTCCGCACTCAAATCATAAAAGGGGCAGAGAGCCTGCTAAATCCATCCTCCATATGTTTTTTCGCATCTTTCATCATGTCATCAAGTAATTCCTTTACCGTGGGTATATCGTCAATCAATCCGGCAACCTGGCCGCTGTTCATAAAACCATTGGTAACATCCCCGTTCATCGCTCCATTAATATGATGGACTTCAGAGGTCATTTCACGATAATTCACGGGAGACAGTCCCTGTTTCTCCATATCCAGCACTTTCTCGGTATAAGGGTCCTTCAATACCCTCCTGACCTGTCCAAATGATCTGCCCAAAATTACCGTATCATTGCCCATCGCTTCGATTAGTTTCTGCTTATATGATGGGTGGAACGGTGCTTCTTGTGTAGCAATCAGCCTGGTTCCCAATTGGACGCCTGAAGCCCCCAGCATCAATGCAGCTGCCAACCCCTGCCCATTGCCTATTCCGCCAGCGGCCAAAACGGGAAGCGTCACATGCTTGCTGATTTGCGGAATGAGTGTAAACGTCGTCATTTCCAGGTTCGAGTTGATGCCGGCAGCTTCAAACCCTTCTGCGACCAGCACATCTGCCCCTGCATCTTGCGCTTTTTGTGCGTGCTTGACCGACGCAACGATGGCAATCACTTTTATATTCTTTTTTTGCAATAGTGGAATGAAAGGGGCAGGATTCCCTGCAGATAAGGAAACTACAGGTATATCATGCTTCAGGACAAGATTCACTAACTCATCTGTATATGGACTAACGTTTATTGGAATGTTCAACGCAAAATTGTTATTGGTTTTATCTTTGGTTTCGAGAATGATGGCTTCTACCTGTTCAGGAGTCATGGTACCGCACCCTATTGTTCCCAGGCCCCCTGCATTGGATACTGCAGCCGCTAGACTTGCATTGCTTATATTCCCCATGCCGCCTTGAATAATTGGATATTTTATCGCAAAAAGTTCACAAATATATTTCACTTTCATCCCTCCCAGTCATTTTAATGTTATACTATATTCATTAGAAAAACAATTCTGACTTTTTAAAAAAAGGAGCGAGACTATGATTATTCCGTACAATAATAAAAAACCATCCATTGATGAAACCGTTTTCGTGGCACCGGGTGCTCATTTAATCGGTGATATTTCGATTGGGAAAGAATCGACCATTTGGTTCAATGCGGTACTGCGCGGTGATGAAGATTCAATTACAATAGGAGAAAAATGCAGTATTCAAGATAACTCCACCATTCATTTATTTGAAGGATGCCCGGTTGTCATTGAAGATGAAGTGACGGTCGGTCACAATGTCATCCTGCATGGTTGTAAAATAGGCAAACGCTCCATTATTGGTATGGGTTCCACGATATTGGATAATGTAGAGATCGGCGAAGAATGCATCGTCGGAGCGAACACATTGATTTCCTCTGGCAAAATCATACCTCCACGTTCATTGGTCATTGGTTCCCCGGGGAAAGTGGTTCGCCGATTGAATGATAAAGATCTTGAATTGATCCAACTTTCCATCGATACATATGTTCAAAAAGGGAAAGACTTCAAGGTGATACTTGATTAATTATTGCAAGGAATTTGAAAAGAGCTTCGGTAAGTCGTTCTTAACGGCTGGCCGAAGCTCTTTTTCACTTAATGATAAGTGGATGGTCCTTGGCATCATAGGTTTCATCTTTCCGGCATAAATCATTGTTTTCCTGAAATACGCTTTCAAAGAAACGGCTTGCTGGTTCAGCCAAGACTTGATAATATTGGCTAAATAAAAGAGCAGCATGATTCCCATTCCACTTAGAAGGCAGAAGTTCCTTTGGCAGGCCCGGATCGATGAATAAAAATTTACGGTATTCATGCACCAAGTTCGTTCGTTCCACAAAACAATCTGCATCGGACATTTCGCCCCTGCTAATGATGCTTTGATGAACGATGAATTGTTTACTGTATTTCTCGATGAATTCTTCATATTTATTTTCAATCTCTTCTAATTGCCAGCTCTTCTCTACAAGCGATTGGTTTTCTTTTGGACCTTTGTACTCCGAGATGAAAAAATCAACATATTCATCTATGTCATATTTCTCGATCAAGCGATTGATTTGCTTCTCCAAATCATTGGGGGAAATCCAGCAACCACTTGAAAAACTGCCAAACCCGCTCCATAATAATTCTTTGCGGAGATCATCCCGTAATTGCCGCTTATCTTCTGGGATCGTGTACATTAAGATGCGCCATTTACCGTCCCATTCATTCGGTTTCATCTTATATATGCGATTGGCCGCTTCATCCATTCTCTGCACACCGCGATCAGTCAAAAAATAATAGCTTTTGTTTCCCTGCTTCTCTGACTGAATCCACCCTTGCTTGACCATTCGTGAAACGGCTACACGAACGCCCTGCTCATTATGGCCGAATTCCTTTAACAAACGAATTAAACTGCCTATCCAGATTTTACTTCCATAGTTACGGATATAATCGCCGTATATCGTAAAAATCATGGATTGTGTATTAGTACCTATCTTTCTCACCTCGTCCTAACATTGTTACTATTTTCACACGGAAGACATAATAATTATTATATCTTTTTAAAATGAAAGCGCAATATTATTCACCAGTAAATCGCGCTTTTCTCCGTTCACTAAATGCCAGGAGCGCTTCCGATCTATCTTGAGTCGGAATGGTCAATTCATAGGCTTTTCCTTCTATAGCCATTCCCGTTTGCAAGTCCGTATTCATTCCTTGGTCAATCGCATATTTGGCTTGTTTGACTGCAATCGGTCCATTCTTCATGATATTGGCTGCCAATTCCTCACAGGCTGACATAAGACGATCCCTTGGCACGACCTGCAAAAGGATCCCTAATTGACATGCTTCTTCCGCAGTCAATTTTTTAGCGGTGAAGATCAATTCCTTCGCCTTCATTTCCCCAATCAATCTCGGCAGCCGCTGTGTCCCGCCTGCTCCCGGAATAATGGCCCAGCTAGTTTCAGTGAGCCCCAAAGAAACACCTTCCGCAGCAATTGCAAAGTCACATGAAAGCAGCCATTCAAATCCTCCCCCCAATGCATATCCATTGACGGCAGCCATTGTCGGCTGCGGAAGCCCTGCGATACTATTAAAAACATCGCGTATCGCTTTAACGTTCCTTCTTACTTCTGTATCGTTCAAAGACTTCCTTTCTTTCAAATCCGCTCCCGCGCTGAACGCTTTTTCCCCTGCACCGGTGAAAATGACGACACGGATATCGCCGTCATAATAAACGGCATCGATGACTTCCTGCAGTTCACAAAGTGTCTCATAGTCGAAGCAGTTCAATACGTCGGGCCGATTCACTGTTATATAGCCGATTTGATTTATCACTTTATAAATAACCTTGGACATGAGTCTCCTCCCCTTTTGAAAAAATGACCCTTATGCAGATAAAATTAATAAGGGCCCTACGCTTAATCATTCTTTATCAATATTTTCTATAATGGCGGATATGCCTTGGCCGACACCTACACACATCGTCGCAAGGCCATAGCGTACTTTCCGCTTTTTCATTTCGTGGACGAGTGTTGTTAAAATACGCGCCCCGCTTGCACCGAGCGGATGGCCAAACGCTATTGCACCTCCGTTGACATTCACTTTCTCCTGATCCAATTTCAATTGGCGGATGCACTCCAAGGATTGGGAAGCAAATGCTTCATTCAATTCGACCAGCCCGATGTCTTCAATCTTCAAACTTGCCCTCTCCAATGCTTTTTTAGTGGCATGAATCGGGCCAAGGCCCATAATGGACGGTTCCAAGCCCGCTACCGCCCCTACAACATATTTGGCCAGAGGCTTCAATCCAAGCTCCCGTGCTTTTTCTGCACTCATCAAAAGCAGTGCCGAGGCTCCATCATTTACACCTGAAGCATTACCGGCGGTTACAGTGCCGCCTTTAAAGATCGGTTTGAGTTTTTCCAGCTTTTCGATGGTCGTGTCAGGACGAGGGTGTTCATCTTTATCGAAAATGACCTCATTCCCTTTTCGATCCGTATATCGAACAGGTACGATTTCATTAATGAAACGCTCATTTTCCACTGCGTTTTTCGCCCTTTGCTGGCTTTGATAAGCGAATTGATCTTGGTCCTCCCTTGAAACAGAAAAACGCAGGGCGACGTTTTCAGCCGTTTGAGGCATGGAATCCGCACCATACATTTCTTTAAGTTTCTCATTCGTGAAACGCCATCCGATCGTTGTATCCTGAAGCTCCATTGAACCCCGCGGAAATTCACTCTCAGGTTTGGCCATGACGTACGGCGCCCTTGTCATGCTTTCAGTACCCCCTGCGATATAAATATCGCCTTCACCGACTGCAATCGAGCGTGCTGCATACATGACGGCATCCAATCCGGATCCACATAAACGATTTATTGTCGTTCCAGCTACATTTACCGGAAGACCAGCTAAGAGGGCGGACATCCGGGCCACGTCGCGATTATCCTCTCCCGCTTGATTTGCATTCCCGAAGATGACATCCTCAATTTGATCAGGCGGCAGCTCTGGATTGCGATCCACCAGCGCCTTGATTACAATTGCGCCGAGATCATCCGGGCGAACGCTTTTCAATGCGCCTTTATATCTTCCGATTGGTGTTCTCACAGCATCAATGATCACAACATCCTTCATTTCCTCACCAGCTCGCCATCTTTTGTATAATCGTACACACCTTTACCAGACTTACGGCCGAGCCTGCCAGCTTTAACATACTGTTCAAGGAGGGGAGCCGGGCGGTATTTCTCACCCAGTTTACTATGTAAATATTTTAAATTATTCAAACGGGCATCCAATCCCACCAAATCACCTAGCTCAAATGGTCCCATTGGGTAATTCAGCCCTAACTTTATTGCCTTATCGATTTCTTCTGGTGTTCCTAAGCCTTCTTGAAGCATAAAGAACGCTTCATTACCTACCAAACAGCTGATCCTGCTTGTAACAAACCCAGGGAATTCATTTATGACCACGGTCTCTTTCCCCATTTTTTCGGCTACCTCTTTTATTATGGCTGCCGTTTCATCGCTTGTTTCAAGACCACGTACAATCTCAACGAGCGGCATCCTTTGTACAGGATTGAAAAAATGCATGGCAATCGTTTTTTCGGGACGCTTTCCATAAGAACCGATTTCTGTCGGACTCATCGTGGAAGTATTGGTTGCAAAGTAACAATCTTCTTTTGCATGGACTTCAATCGTTTCGAAGACTGCCCTCTTGATTTCCGCCTTTTCCGGAACTGCCTCTATGATCAAGTCGGCATATGCTGCTGATTCTTTCAGATTGGCAGAATAGGTAAATCTGCTTTTTGCAGCTGCCGCTTCTTCCTCCGTAATTTTTTGGTAGCGCAAACCCTTTTCAAAAATGGAATCGATTTCGTTTCTTGCACTTTCCAAAGCATCCTGATTCACATCCACCAATACTACATTAAAGCCCCCTATTGCTCCTACATAAGCTATTCCCCTGCCCATGACACCAGATCCGACAACCACTAGATTACTAATCATTCGTTCATTCCTCCTTCAAAAATAAATAGGGCTGGCTGCGGATGAATCAGATAAGCATTCAACCATACCTGAATTACTTTTCCGACATACCGTTCAGCCAGCCGTCTATTTTTTTGTTTTATTGAATTCCAAATGGATTTAAGGGACGGCTTCCATGATAGGAAATGATGCTTTTCGTTTCTGTATAAAGATCAAGTGTCTCAATGCAAAGTTCCCTGCCGAATCCTGACTGTTTATACCCTCCGAAAGGTGTTCCAGGAAATGCGGAGAATGGGCAATTCACCATGACGATTCCCGCTTCTATTTGATTGGCCACTCTAGTCGCACGCCCTCCATCTTTTGTCCAAAGGGCTGAACCCAAACCGAATTCCGTATCATTCGCGAGCCTCACAGCTTCTTTTTCATCTTTGAATTTCATTATGACAACGACCGGCCCGAATATTTCCTCTTTCACTACATCCATTTCATGATTGACATTCGCTATGACCGTCGGCTCATACCAATAACCGTTTTCGAAACCTTCAATGACCGCTGGCTTTCCTCCCGTCAGGATCTTCGCTCCATCAGTAATGGCAGATTGGACATAATTGTCGATGACATCCAATTGCCCTTGATCTATGACTGCACCGATGTGTGTTTCTTTGTCGAGCGGATTGCCCAATTTCAATTTTTTCGTCTTTTCTACGAATCTGGCAACGAACTCATCGTATATGTCTTCGTGAACGTATAAACGGGATCTAGCTTCGCAAGACTGCCCAGTATTATAAAAAATTCCATATAATGATCCATCGATGGCTGCTTCAAGGTCTGCATCTTCAAAAACAATATTAGGGGACTTGCCGCCAAGCTCCAATGTGACCCTTTTTAATGTCTGTGAAGCCTTGCCCATAAGATCCCTGCCGATTGGCGTAGAACCCGTGAAGGCCACCTTATTCACTTTCGGATGCTGAACAAGGTAATTCCCTACGTCCGATCCAGGACCTGGAATGATATTGACCACGCCAGAAGGAACACCTGCTTCTAAACAGATTTCCCCTAAAACAATGGCCGTCATCGGCGTTAACGAGGCTGGCTTAACGATTACTGAACAGCCGACTGCGATTGCAGGTGCAATTTTCCACGCTGCCATCATCATAGGGTAATTCCATGGGATGATTTGGGCACAAACGCCTACTGGCTCTTTTTCCGTATAGTTATGGAATTGACCAGGCACATTATTCACAGATCCGCGGTGTGCAACTAACGCTCCTGCATAAAACTCGAAATCTTCAATTGCCTGCATGACTTGGCCTTGTGCTGCAGAAATGGATTTGCCGCTGTTCAGGACCTCCAATTCAACCAATTCATTAAAGCGTGAACGCATGATCGCTGCAATTTTGTTCAAAACACGTGAACGTTTATTAATCGGAGTCCTCTTCCATTTCCCATTATCAAATGCTTCGCGTGCAGCTTGAACAGCTTTTTCTGCATCTTCCTTGGTCGCCTTTGCAACCTTGGCAATGATTTCACCAGTCGCAGGATTGTACGCATCAATCGTGGAACCATCCGAGCTTTCCACTCTTTCCCCATTAATGATCAGATGATAATAATCACGCTTCATTTCCGCTTTTTCAAATGCCGCCTCTTGTACTCTAACCATGTAATCCCACTCCCTTTTCTATATTACTTGCCTATGAAATGAGCTTTCCTTTTTTCAGTGAATGCTGCCACACCTTCTGCATAATCCTTCGTTAAGCCAGCAATGCGCTGACCCTCCGCTTCTTCTTTTAAGTATTCTTCCAATGAAAGATGATAGGACGCCTCTAAGTATCTTTTGATTAATCCGATTGCCTTCGTTGGCTTGTTTGCGATATTCTCTGCAAAGGCTTTCAAATGCTCGTTCCACTCATCCACACCGATCACTTTTGTAGCGAGCCCGATATTTTTCGCCTCGCCAGCCGTAACCTTTTCGCCCAATAAAGATAATTCCAGGGCTTTCGCATGACCAACGATTCGCGAAAGGTAATACAGATTCCCCGAATCAGGAATCAATCCAATATTGACAAAGGCATTTAAAAAACTGGCTTTTTCAGAAACAAGCCGAAAATCGCATGCCAGCGCCAGGCTGAAGCCAGCACCTGCAGCCACTCCATTGACTCCTGCAATGATCGGTTTTTCACAGTTTGCTATTTGCTCCATCATCGGACCGTAATCCTCACGCAGCTTCTGGCCTAAATTCATGCCCTCATCAACATCCGATAAATCCTGCCCCGAACAAAATGCCCTGCCTTCCCCAGTAATGATAATGGCCCGGACTTCATCTGCCCCCGCGGATATTTTGATCGCTTTCTGTATTTCCTTATTCATTTGGGACGTAAAGGCATTTAGTTTATCAGGACGGTTCAAAGTAAGCCAAGCAACTCCATTTTCAACACTATATTTGATTGTTTCGTACATAGAGCACCCCTTATCCGCCTGTGAATTTTGGCTCCCTTTTTTCAACAAATGCTTTCATTCCTTCTTTTTGGTCCTCTGATGCGAAAAGGATATAGAAATTCTTACGTTCAAATTGCATGCCCTCATTTAAGGGATAATCAACGGCCTTATTGATGGATTCTTTGATCAGCCTTACAGCTAACGGGGGTTGCTTTGCTATCTTTCTAGCAAAATCAACCGATTCTTCCATTAACAATTCAGGTGCCACGATCTTATTAATGAAACCATATTGCAGGGCTGTCTTTGCCTTTATCCTTTCAGCCGTCAATATCCATTCAAGTGCCTTCGTCTTGCCTACCAATTTCGTCAACCTTTGGGTTCCTCCTGCACCAGGCATGACCCCTAGTGTCACTTCAGGAAAGGAAAACTGGGTATCGCTGGCGGCAATCAGGAAATCACAGGATAAAGCAAGTTCAAAACCACCGCCGAATACAAAACTTTTCACCGCACCAATCACAGGCTTCTTGACTAGGCTTATTCGGTCCCAATCGGCAAATTGGTTCGTTAACTCCATACTGATTGGATCATCGTTCACCATCTCATCAATATCAGCTCCAGCGGAAAATGCTTTTCCATTGCCCGATAGCAAAATCACCTTCACTTGTGGGTCCCGGTCGAATTCTTCCATGGTCGAAACTATTTCCCTAACCATTATCCTGTTAAGGGCATTAAGTTGCTTAGGCCGATTTAAAGAGATATAACCAATTCCATCCGCGATTGACGTTTCGATGAATTGAAGCGCATTCATTTTATTTCTTCACCGATCATCATCGTTACAAGTTTCCCGGCAAAGCCCATTAGGTCTTTCCCTGATGCTTTTCCTTCCGGGGAACGCATTCCTTGTTGCAATGCATCATGGTCTTCATAATACATTTCACAAAGAATGTAATACTCAGAGTCTTTGCCCATTGGGGTCCCTACAATTTTAGTGACCTCCATTTTTTGAAGACCAGGAATTTTTTCCGTTATCGGACCATGTACATTGAAGTAGTGCTCATCGAATTCTTCCTTGTTTTCAGGTTGTTTATAAAGGGCGATTAGTTTTACCATTTTAGAAAACCTCCATTTTATTAGATAAGTTTTATCATCGGTTTCATCGCTTCGAACGGATTTTTGCATGCTTTACAATATAAAATGCTGCGGCAGGCCGTAGGACCGAAGATATTTTCCATCGTGACATATGTCGATTCACAATATGGGCAATCCACATGCCATGATCCATCACTTTTCATTTGTCGAGGAGGAGGGGAGATTCCGAAAACCTTCAATCCAGCTTTCCCCTTTTCCGTAATTCGATCGGATGTCCAGGAAGGGGAACGTAAAAATTCCACACTTACATTTTTTACGGCAGGCAGCTGTTTAAGGGCTGTTTCCACATTTTTTTGAATGATCGACAATGCCGGGCACCCTAGAAAAGTTGGCAGCATTTTTACCGAGACGTCCTGACCCGAAACCGTCACGTCTTCAACCATCCCTAAATCCAATATACTTACTGTATCGATTTCGGGATCTTTAACGTCTTCCAGGAGCTTATATATTTCTTCTGTGTTTAACTGTACGGTCGACATGGTACCCCTCCCCTTTCTATTGAATTACCATGAAGCTGCTTTATCAGTTGCGTATACTTCACTTAACGTTTTTAGCGCCTTTTCCAAATCTTCCGTATGCTGGCCATTACGGCCATCACCTCTTGCCATCCCTATTTGAATCGTTGCTGCCAAGCCGACACTTTCAAAAATCGGGGTAATGGCCTCGATCCACTTTTTCTGTAAAATAGCTTCCCCCTCTATCAAGCCGAGCTCAACCATTTCCTCCCCATATTGTCCAAGTGAAAATACGCCAGCAAAATCGGACATTGTTTTCCCGATCGCCGCTTTCATTCTCGAAACCGCTTCCAAGTGACCAGATCCCAGCAATTGGACGAACCAGGTTTTCCAGTGCATCAAATGATAGTAAAGTTCCATCTGTACCTTTTGTGCCACTTCAGCAAGCGGTTCATATGAACATGAATGAAGGGATTGAACCTTAATTGCTTTGGCTTGGGTATAAAAATAATTCCGCACTACCGCAAACGCCCAATCATAATCCGGGTCTTTCATATAGTGACCAGGACCATTGACCAATTCGAGAATGATCGCATTGCGCCGTTCCTTGGCGGGACGGTCATGAGCCAGCTTATCCGCATCCCCTTCACCGAGTTCATCAAGTAACTTATAATAAATGGCTGCATGCCCCATCGTGTCTTGGGATATCGAGGCGGATGCAACATCTTCTTCGATATGCGGTGCGAGTCCCAACCATTCTGCACCACGGTATGAATGGATGAAGTCATCGTCCGCCAGTTGAAGCAGCAATTCCTTGATTGCGATGTCCTTCAATGATTCATTCCTCATTTTTCACACCTCCAGCCCAAGACATTATCTCTTTTTCATCGAGCATTCCCTGCTCATACTTCCGCCATTTTTTCTTTAAATACCCGTACCCTTTTGTGGTCCTATAGTCTTTATTATCGATACGTTGAAGCGTTTTCTTTTCCTCGGCCGTCATTTTCCGTATATTCCGTCTTTTCACGACCCAGATATCATCAACCGCTTCACGTCTCATGAAGTTTTCTTGTGCCATCATGATGGCGATATCCTCATTCGGCGCCAGCAGGCTGAAGTGGTATTGAACGGGTGATGATTGCGTTTTACGGCTGAATACTTCAAATTCTTCAAAGTAATTTCCTTGTCTAGTTTCCATATCGTCCTCCCCCTCCCTTAAATGACCTTTGGCGCCAATGCCTCGCGTACCCATTTATTTTTTTCATAAGAATTTCTTCGAAGACTTAAGCGATCCTGCGATCGGGGACCTTCATTCCTTGCGAACACCTTCAATTTCCCCCAATCGGGTTGTTGGTAAATCCAGGTTTCAGACTCTTTGTCAAACCTAAGTGTTTCATCTGGAATGCTGAAGCCAAGTGAAAGGATCCGCTTCACATATTTGGAAAAAAAAGCTTGTCGAAGTTCTTCATTCGTACTGGTTCTGATTTTGTACTTGATCGTTATATCCTGTTTGGATGTGCCCACTTCATTCTTACTGGGAGGTCCAAAGAAAAGTAATAAAGATTCCCACCAATAATTGATGGAGTCTTGAACCAATTTCCTTTGTTCTTCCGTCCCTTCAGCCAAAGCCATGATTATCGCTTCACCATGCTGCGCGTGAAAAACTTCTTCCGCGCAAATCCTCTGTAATGCCCGGGCATAAGGTCCATATGAGGCGCCAAGCATGTTCGTCTGGGAAATGATGGCTGCACCATCAACCAGCCAGCCAATCAATCCAGCATCGCCCCAGGATTTTGCTTCCATATGGAAAACATTATGAAACTTTAAATCTCCTTTAAACAAATCTTGCATGAGGTCATCCCGTTTTTTACTGTAAGGCTTTAGCAAATCCTCGGCGACGCGAAGCAATAATTGCCCATGCCCCATTTCATCCTGCACCTTTGCCATGATTCCAAGTTTCCTATTTAAGGTCGGGGCTTTAGGTACCCATTCCTTTTCTGGAAGCGCCCCCATGATTTCACTGATTCCATGCATCGATATTAATTTGATTAAAGTGCCCCGGTATTCTTCCGGCATCCAATCATCCGCCTCTATCTTTTCTCCCGCTTCGATTCTGGCAATGAATTGATTTAGCTTTTCTTCTCCTGCCATATCATTTAAAAGAACGTTCATCCAAATCACCTCTTTTTTTCTAGTATAACGTTTATATAACGTTATTATATTTTACTGTTATATTTAATGCAAGACTATTCTGTCTTTTTTTAAAATAAAAGGAAGTTTTCTGGGTTTATTTGAATCTTTTAATCCACTAAAACTTTAAAGGGCGAAGTTTCCACTTTGATAGAATCTGTCGGACAACCCTCCACTGCATCATCCAGATCATCAAATAAACCTTCCGCGACCTCTGCAGTTCCTTCATTTTCATCCAGGATGACAAATGCCACTCCCTCATCATTGTAATCAAAGATTTCAGGTGCAGCGGCACCGCATGCACCGCATGCAATGCAAGTTTCTTGATCCACAACTGTATATTTTGACAAGAGGCCCTCCTCCTTCTCCATTTCATGATTGGCTCCATCTTCTCTTCCATTAAGAGATAAACCGATATTTAAACACGATTGCATCCGCTTTATGTATGGCGTTTACTTGTTCAATTTCTTCAGATCCACTTATTCCAATCGATACTTCAGCTGGAAAGAACTGAACGACAGAATCGTCCGGTTTCAACATGCATGTTCATGGTATGGCATTTATAAACGAATGACTTCATCCTTCCGCTTATCAACGACACGAATCGCTTTTCCTTCTGATCGGGGAATGCTTTTTGGGATGTTGACAACAATATCCATCGTGACAAGACATGCTGATTTCAAATGATGCTGAATCGTTTTCCTTAATATCTCTACATTCCCATGCGTTAAGTCTTCTTCAATCTCCCTGTAGAAACCGCTTTCAATTTCAATGTGCAGTTCAACACCGTCCATATTCCCCTTCTTAACCAGATGAATCTGATAGTGCGGCACAATTCCCTCCATTTGGAATAACACACGCTCTATTTCAGATGGAAATACATTCACTCCCCTGACTATGATCATATCATCCGTTCTGCCCTTAACACGGGACATTCTAGTTGTCGTACGCCCGCATTTACACGGTTCATGTGTAATTGAGGCGATGTCACCTGTACGGTAACGAATGATCGGAAGCGCTTCCTTTGTAAGACTGGTAAAGACAAGTTCCCCATCTACGCCGTCCTCAACCCGTTCAAGCGTGTCCGGATTAATGACCTCGACAAGAAAATGGTCTTCTGCGATATGGAGTCCATCCTGTGCTTCATGACATTCAATCGCCACTCCCGGCCCCATGATTTCACTTAATCCGTAAATATCGATGGCTTTCAATTTCAGTTTCCTTTCAAGAGTTGCCCTCATTGCCTCCGACCATGGCTCAGCTCCGAAAATCCCATACTCAAGCCCATTATCAGCAGGATCGATTCCCATCTCTTCCATCTTTTCAGCGATATTCAAAATATAAGTAGGCGTTCCGCAAATGCCTCGCGGTTTAAAGTCATTGATGATCGTAATCTGCCTATCGGTATTCCCCCCTGAAATGGGTACTGTCGCAACTCCTAGCTTTTCTGCCCCGCAATGCAAGCCCAGCCCCCCTGTAAACAGACCATATCCATATGCGTTATGGAAAATATCTGACTTGCGGCCTCCTGCAGCTACAATTCCACGTGCGACGATTGTTGCCCAGTTTTCCAAATCATTTTTTGTATATCCGACAATTGTAGGCTTTCCGCTCGTTCCGGATGAACCATGAATGCGTGTTACATCCTCCATCGGAACGGCAAATAAACCGAATGGATACTGATCACGAAGCGTCTGTTTTTTTGTAAAGGGAAGCTTTATCACATCGTTTAGAGTTTGAATATCTTCTGGTTCCAGGCCCATCTCTCTAAACCTTTCTCTGTAATAAGGTACATTTTCATAAACATGGCTAATCGTTTTTTTAAGGCGTGCCATTTGTAGACTTTCCATTTCAGCACGCGATGCCGTTTCAACTTCCGGATTGTACATTTTTTCAGTCCCCCTCAATTTACTATTGTCCAACCGACATTCATAACAGTAATAAAACGGAGATTAAATTATTGTTATGATTTAGTTCAAGATTAATACGTCATTTCTACGTTGTCAATCATGTTTTTATAATTCAGATAAAATGGCTGAATAGACAAAATACTAATTTACTAAATTTTCAGACTATGTTAATTTTAACAATGATATATCATTTTATCAAATACTCGTTTTAAAAGCGTACTACACTAAAAGGGGGCTTACCATGGAATCACAGGCTAAAACTGGGCATTCGCCATCAGGACATGACAGAGGAAATAAGTATCGTCAATTAATTGAAACGGAAGAATTCAAGGAACTAATCCAAAGGAAAAGAGCTTTCATCGTACCTGTCACTCTCTTTTTTCTTGCTTTTTATTTTGTTCTGCCAATTTTAGCTGCTTATAGCGAAGTGTTGAAAGGCGAAGCCTTCTTCCATATTACTTGGGCTTGGGTATACGCACTCCTCCAATTTGCCGTCGTATGGATAGGGGGAATCGTCTATATAAAAAAAGCAGCGAAGTACGACAAGATGGCTAAAAATATCTTAAATAAATATGAGAAGGAGCTTGGCGAATGAGCATTTTATCCCTCACGCTTTTTTTGGGCATCATCTTGTTAACGCTTACTATAACCTATTACTCTTCTAAGAAGACAAAAAATGCCAGTGATTTTTATACGGCCGGCGGCGGATTGACAGCATGGCAGAATGGATTGGCCGTGGCAGGTGACTTTATGTCAGCCGCATCTTTCCTCGGAATTACGGGTGCAATCGCACTGATTGGTTTTGATGGCTTTTACATGAGCATCGGGAACCTTGTTGCCTTTCTTGTCTTATTGTATCTTGTGTCGGAACCACTACGCAATCTAGGTAAGTTTACGCTGGCAGATATGATTTCAGCACGCTTCAAATCAAAAAAAGTGCGAGGGATAGCTGCGGCTAACACACTTGTCATTTCAATCTTTTACATGATTGCCCAACTTGTCGGTGCAGGAGGATTAATTAAACTCTTGCTCGGCATCGATTATTGGCTATCCGTTCTGCTTGTCGGTGTACTGATGACGATTTATGTGATTTTCGGAGGGATGACAGCGACAAGCTGGGTGCAGATCACCAAAGCGGTGCTCTTGCTAGGCGGTTCTGCCGTGTTGACGTTCATCGTATTTTCGCGTTTTAATTTCAACATTTCAGAAATGTTTCATCATGTCCAAACTGCAACACCGCTCGGAAAGGATTTTTTGGATCCAGGAAATAAATACACCGATGGACTCGACATGATTTCATTCAATATGTCGCTTGTCCTTGGAGCAGCCGGCCTTCCGCATTTACTCGTCCGCTTCTTTACAGTAAAGGACGCAGCTACTGCTAGGAAATCCGTCGTATATTCCACATGGTTTATAGGGGTATTTTTCATCATGACGATTTTCCTTGGTTTCGGGGCTGCATCTTTCGTCGGGTTTGAGCGGATCGTCGATGCAAACCCAGCTGGAAACATGGCCGCTCCACTACTTGCATTAACCATAGGCGGTGAATTTTTATTCGCATTCGTTTCTGCTGTAGCATTTGCCACGATTTTAGCGGTTGTATCAGGCCTTGTTTTAACGTCGGCATCCGCTTTTGCACATGATATATATGGTGAAATCATCAAGGATGGAAATATTACGGGAAAACAGCAAGTACTCGTTGCCCGATTGGCTTCTGTCGGCGTAGCGGTCATTTCGATTCTACTTGCTTTATTCGCACAATCAATGAATGTCGCTTTTCTTTCAGTCCTCGCGCTTGGGATTGCTGCCAGTGCCAATTTACCGATCATCCTTTGCACAATATATTGGAAACGTTTCAACTCAACCGGAGCGATCACAGGAATGTCATGCGGGTTACTCAGCTCCATCATACTGGTCATGCTTAGCCCCAATGTATGGAATCCGGAACCTGGAATGGGGATTTTCACAGGCGATCCCCTCTTCGCGATGAGCAACCCGACCATCTTCACCGTGCCGCTCGGCTTTATTGGAGCTTATTTAGGCACAATCTTGTCAAAGGCAAAAGATGAGGAAAACAGTTTTGCTGAAGTACTGTTCAAATCAAACACCGGATATGGGATAAGTTCAGCAAAAGACCATTAATAAGGGGGATTTCCATGACCACACATTTAGATAAGGATATTCACGAATTGCATTACGATCAAATCAAACAAGTACTGGTCGACGAACCATATGCTTCTTTTCTAGGGATGAGATTGACGAAACTCGGTCCCGGCACAGCGGAAGCAGAATTGATTCCAAGTGACCACATGCTAAATAGCCACGGAACGGTTCATGGTGCCATTATCTTTTCACTTGCTGATTACGTGTTCGCAGCAGCCAGCAATTCATATGGCAAAATAGCGGTTGGCGTTTCAAACAACATCAATTTCTTATCAGCTGGCAAACGGGGGGAGACTTTAATTGCCAGAGCGGAAGAGATCAAGAAAAACCATAAACTGGCCTGGTATAAAATAGACGTGTTAAATGAAAGGGAATTGATTGCAACCATGGAAGCGATGGTATTCAGGAAAAATCAATATTTCGTCGACCAAGTTGAATAAGTAACGTTTGAAACCGGACAAGCAATCCATTTGTCCGGTTTCCTTTCCCTTGATTTACCAAGGATACGTACGCATAGAAAAAAAAGGGGATTCCCGATTGGAATCCCCCCCCTCTATTTTATAACCCTTCTTCTAGTTATTGACCGCAATACTGGAACCTATCACTATTAACGACTCCCCGCACTCCCGTTCACTTATCCCATCCGTCTGATAAGCGATTTTCCCTCTATGCCTTCCCGATGATCATGGCCAGGTTTGCTGAAATCCACATGGACATCCATTATTCAAAGAGACCGTTGTGATGCTACCATTTTCTCCTTCTTTCCTACATATACATCCAGTGCAGCCTGCAAAGCCTCTCCCCGATTAACTTGGAACCCCTTGCGCAAAAGGACAGCTTCCAAGGAGGCCAATACAAACAGGATGTTTTCTTTCCTGCAACTGAATCCCATGGTCCCGATTCTCCAGATTTTCCCGTGAAGCGGACCAAATGAGGAAGCGATTTCGATGCCAAATTCATTCAACAGCATGTCTCTTACAGCTTCACCATCGATTCCTTTTGGAATTTCAATGCAAGTTACACACGGAAGTTTGTTTTTCCCATCCCCGAATAACATTAGTCCCATTGCCTTGATCCCTTCAACGAGAGCTGCTTCGTGGAGTTCATGACGGGCAAAGCGCGTTTCCAGACCTTCTTCGAGCACAAGGCGCAATCCTTCACGTAACGCATAAATCATGGAAGTTGCTTCTGTATGATGATTCAAACGACGCGGTCCCCAATAATCCTGCAGCATGCTTAAATCGAAATAATTACTGGCGATCGGACGGCTGAGCGAAACCTGTTGGTTGTCTTCATCCGTGGCAATACCACGTTCCACCTTTTTGCGGGACTGGATGATTTCTTCTATTCGCTCATTATACGTAATCGGTGCCATACCGGAAGGAACGGACAAGCATTTTTGCGTCCCTCCTATCAACCCATCAATACACCATTCATCCACCTTAACATCGGTGCCCCCGATGGAGGCAACCGCATCCACAACAAGCAGGACACCCAATTCACGGCAGGCCCGCCCGATTTCCTTCAAAGGCTGCATACAACCAGTGGAGGTTTCCCCATGTACGATTGCTGTTATTTTTGGGGAGACTTTCTTGATTTCCGCAATGACTGCTTGCGGTTCGAACACTTCTCCCCAAGGACATTCCATCGTATGGACTTCAGCTCCATATCGCTCACAGATTTCCACCAATAAATGACCGAACCTTCCGAATATAGGAACCAGGACCTTATCCCCCGGCTCAATGATGCTGCAAAGAATCGCTTCATTACCGGATCTTGAGGTGCCATCAATCGGGAACGCCCATTTATTTTTCGTTTGAAAAACCAAACGCAGCATTTCCATCACTTCATTCATGATAGTGGTGAATGCAGGATCGAATTGCCCTAATATCGGTGTGCTCATCGCCCTTAAAACACGCGGGTCAACTTCGACCGGTCCTGGTGTCATGATCGTTCTCATCGGTGCATTCAATTCTGAATATGCCATTTTTATCAACTCCTTCAATAGGCTATTTTATAAAGTATTTCATTCAAAAATCCGATTCCCTTATCCATATCTATCGCAACAGGTTTGACATCCCTCCATTGTGAACCCCCAGCTTCATTTCCGCTTTCTTTGCCAGGGAATCGAGAGTCGAAAAGTGTCCTTACAAAACCTTTCAAAAACCTATTCCTCACCGATGCCGTTCGGAACATTGAATTCCGAAGCCAGACGACAGCATCCTTCCTGTATGAATGGGAGTGGTGCCCGCATGATCACTCTTAATGATTTTCACCGTATAAAGGCGCTGCCGACAATATGGCTGACGCCCCCATATGCGCCGTCATATTCCACCCCATCCTTGTCCGTTTCCATATGGGAACTGGTCAGAATGATTCCACCGGAGGCCCCCCTAAAGCATACACTATCAAAATATATAATAAGTTTTTTCCCACCCTCAGCTTCATTGCCTGCTGAGCGCTCATCCTTTCCTTGGAATATAATATCCGGGTCACTCCATTACTCTCTGTTGCCCCGAAAAATGCTAACCAGTCTATCATCGAACACAACATCATCCTTTTCATCTATTAATTTTTCGTTTTGATTGCCCATCATATCGCTTCCCTTCGCAATAGCCTTTGATGTCATGAACATTCACAAAATTTATGTCATCTATTATTTTACTTGCTTTCGCATTTAACTTCATTGACAATTTTGTTAGTATTTCGGTGTTTTTTTGTGCAAAATAACCAACTGAAAGACAACCAATAATGTGTATATATACAGATTTCTATGATCAAAAGAACTTTTGTTATAGTCAGCTCCTTATCATATTGACTGGTATTTTTGATAAATTAAGAAACTAGTTTTACTTATGCCAGCCAAATTAACTTTTGATGGACTGCAAACCTAAAAAGATGATGTCTTATCTTTGTTACATCTAATTCACAAATGTTTTATTTGCTTTTTCTTTTTATAAAGAATTAGACCAAAATGGGGAACGAGTGATCGTGATCACTTGTTCCCCATTTTATCGAATAATCACTTATTTTAATCCGAAGCCCCGTATGAATTACTGGTAGAAGTTAAGATATGACACTAAGCTAAGCCTCATGAATTTAATAACATTGCATCCTGGTTGGTCTGAATGCCCCAGAAATCACTTAATGTTTACACTTATTTTTCTTCGCTTCAATGCGTCGTCGATGCAGGATAGGCTCAGTATACCCACTTGGTTGGTTATAGCCTTGAAACACTAGGTCGCATGCCGCTTGAAACGCCACTGAGCTGTCGTAATTATCCGCGATACATTGATAGGCTGAATCTCCACTGTTTTGTACATCCACTACTTTAGCCATTCGTTGTAAAGTCTCCAAAACCTGTCCTTTTGTACAAATTCCATGGTGAAGCCAGTTAGCGATATGCTGACTCGAAATTCTTAGCGTGGCACGGTCTTCCATCAATCCTACATTGTTGATATCTGGTACTTTGGAACAACCAATTCCTTGTTCTACCCAACGTACAACATAACCGAGGATACCTTGAGCATTGTTATCCAGCTCTTGCTGAATTTCTTCCGGACTCCATTCGGGGTTTTGAACCACTGGGATTTCTAAAATATCATCACGTAAATTTACTGGATTCTTTTTCAACTCATCTTGCACCTTTTTTACATCCACTTGATGATAATGAAGAGCATGCAATGTCGCTGCAGTCCGTGAAGGCACCCATGCTGTATTCGCCCCCGCTTTCAGATGGCCAATTTTTTGCGTTAACATTTCCGCCATCATATCAGGTATTGCCCACATTCCCTTACCAATTTGAGCTCGACCTTGAAAACCGGTTGCTAGACCTACATTGACATTCGATTTTTCATAACCTTGTAGCCATTTTGATCCTTTCATGTTATTTTTGAGGATCATAGGTCCGGCTTCCATAGAAGTATGAATTTCGTCTCCCGTTCGATCTAAGAACCCTGTATTAATAAATGCCACCCTTTCTTTAACTTGGCGGATACAGGCTTTCAAGTTTAATGAAGTTCGACGTTCTTCGTCCATAACACCAATCTTCAGTGTATTTCGCTGTAGACCAAGCATGTCTTCCACACGATCAAAGAGTTCATTGGCAAAAGCCACCTCTTCGGATCCATGCATTTTTGGCTTAACTATATAAACTGATCCTTTAGATGAATTTTGATATTTACCATTCCCCAACAGGGAATGTTTGGCAAGTAAACTAGTTATGACTGTATCCATAATCCCTTCATGAATCTCTTCACCATTTGCATCCAGGACTGCGTTCGTGGTCATTAAGTGTCCCACGTTACGGACAAACATAAGTGAACGACCAGGTAAAGAGAATTCTTCTCCATTTGGTGCTCTGTATAAACGATCTGGGTTCATTGTACGTGTCTTCATTTTATTATCCTTTTTGAAAGTTACAGCCAGATCCCCCCTCATAAGACCTAACCAATTTCGATAGACCAGGACTTTATCATCAGCATCCACTGCCGCAACAGAATCCTCACAATCCATTATGGTCGTAAGAGTAGATTCCATTAGAATGTCCTTAACGCCTGCTTTATCTTTTTTACCGATCGGATGACTTCTATCAATCTGAATTTCAAAATGCAACCCATTATTTTTTAATAATATCGCCGATGGCTTTCCGTATTCACCTTGATTGCCTACTAGCTTAGATTCCTCTACTAAACTCGTAATTTCTCCATTTCTGAGTGTAACAGCTAATTTCCCATCTACTACTGCATATTTCACAGCGTCTTTATGTGAATGATCCTTTAAAGGAGTTACTTGATCAAGAAAATCCTTTGCAAATGAAATGACTTCTCCACCTCGTACTTCATTGTAGCTCCCTTCTCGGTAGGCTCCTTCTTTTTCGCTAATAACATCTGTACCATATAGGGCATTATAAAGGCTTCCCCACCTTGCATTTGAAGCGTTAATAGCATAACGAGCATTATCAACCGGGACAACTAGCTGCGGACCGGCTTGGAAGGCAATTTCATCATCTACCCCTTCTGTGGTAATATGAAAGTCTTCTCCTTCAGGTTCGAGATAGCCAATTTCTTGTAAAAATGTTTTATATTCAGCAAAGTCCATCTCTTTATTTTCTCTATGCCATGTATTGATTTTGGTTTGAATTTCATCACGACGAGCTAATAATTTTTTGTTTTTTGGAGACATGTCATGTACCAATTTTTCAAAATCAACCCAAAATTGTTCCTGATTCAGTTCGCTTCCAGGCAGCCCATCTTTATTGATAAATTCAAAAAGTACCGAGGCCACTTGAAGATTACCTACTTTCACATATTCTCCCATGATGTATTCCTCCTCTAAAAATTTGTTTGACTCCCGGCATACGCCAAGATAATTTTCTTAAACCAGGTGATCTCTCCTCCCTTTGAACGGGTTCAATACTTAATTTGTTTTCGATTTCAAGTTCTCAAATTTATTGTTTTGTTTTCTTATTATCAATTTCAAGTTTATCGTTAGAGATTTCCAATCGTCACCTTTTTTCTTCAATCGTAAAATGAAATCCCATTTTTTTTAGAATAATCACCTTATGTTTCCATTTCCAGATAGATATATCGGTTACTGCCCGACTTCCAACTTATTTGTTAATTTGTTCCAATTAATAAATTTTTCCAAAAAAATCGATATAATGACACCCATAATGAGACCATTTGTAATGAAAGGCTGCAAGAGGACAGGTATACTGCCGAATAATGCTGGCGGGATATTCATAATGCTAACTCCAACTAGGACTGGCCCCGCTAAACGGAGTATCGTTTCAGAGTTGAATAACGTTCCTTTCAGGCTGTTTAATGCGGTCCCGAACAATTGAAGGTATGCGACAAATAAAACAGCGTTACCTATTGTTAATGGTATTGTTCCTAAGAATCTACCTAATGGCGGAATAACTCCAAGGAGAGTAAACAAAAATCCGCTTATAATGAATGGCTTTCGTTTGAATAACTTGGTACTTTGTAAAAAACCTATCGTAGATGTAAATGGTGTAAAAGGGACCAAGCCAAAAATCGAAGTGATAAACGCAAAAATACCTGTTACAAAAATAGATCTCCTGTATTGACTATTTTCCACCTTTTCCTTGTAAACATCTGCAACAGCTTGTATAGAAGCGAAAGAATTCGTTAAATTCAGAAGGACCGCAAAAAAGGAAACAAAAATAATACCAATATTCAAGTTTGGAGTTCCAAGTGGAAAGAAAGTGAATGCCATACCTGAAGAGCTAGCCGTCGGAAGATCTGAAGGGAAAATAATTCGATATAATGACCATCCTACGATAATTCCGATCAGGATTGAGAAATTGCCTAGTATTTTCCCTCCTTTAATCCTTAATAAGCCGACGAAGATAACTATCAAGATTGAAAACAAACTGACAGGGAGATCAATTGTTCCACTTTCGGTTATTTTAAACATACCTTTGAAGAAAATAAAGATGAGCTGAAAGGTCAGTAAAAATATATAAACACTTATCACCATCGGCTTAATTACTTTTTGTATGATATAAATCAGGTTAAATGCCGCAAGCAGTACGGTTACAGCTCCAGCCAGCAAAATACCTGTTGCAATTCCTCCTCCTACGGTTGCAAAATCCAATCCGAGTGCAGATGCAGAGATGCCCATATTTATCATCAGACCCCACATTAGCCCCGAATGGCTGTCCAATAATGGATAACGATGCCCAATCCAGGCCTGCAGAATACAGGATATTCCTGTAAAGATAAAGGAGCATCTTATCGTCATTTCAATTGTTTCTGTAGGAAGCTGGAATGCTGCTCCTACAGAAATTGGTACGACAACCGTATTGGCAAAAATAAAAAAAAGCCACTGTAAAGAGGAGAATAATGTTACAGTAACTCCTTGCTGAGTCATCTTAATCATCACCATTTCCGATTTCTGGATTTTTATAAAATCTGTTTGCTAGTTTTTAAGGATGCTAATCGTAGAAATTACAACTCATCACTTTTTATAAATAAAAATATAAGCGAAGCGCTGTCTTCATTACAATCGCTTCGCCTTAATCACTTTTTTTGTTTTTTAAAGAAGAAACTTAAATTATTTTGTAATGTTTAATAATCTTAGCCTTTTTCTAATATCTTGTTATATCCATAGGCAATGCCCCTGCAGCAAAGCCTACAAACATGAATCGACTGTTTCCTGTATTACGCATTCCATGAATTTGATTAGGCTTGGCCAATACTACCATTCCTTTTCTGATCGTGATCTCATTCTCTAGATCAGGAAAGTATGTTCCTTCCCCCTCAATGCAGACCCAAATATCATCAACATTCGAATGGGAATGTAAAAATACTTCCTGCTCAGGTTCAAGACACCAAACTGCCCCAACTGTTTTATCCGTTTCATAAAAATAATTTTTTTGTGGTGCATTAGAATCGAATTTTGCTATTTTATCGATTTCAAAAACTCTTTCCTCAATTATCGACTTTTTGTTCAAAATTACATTCTGGTCCATACCTCGGCACCTCTTTTATATTTAATGGTTTTGAATTACACTTACCGGATCTCCCTAAAATACAATTCTGGCCGCATTAAATCTCTTGAAGTTGTCATCTACGCATTTCTTCTAAATGATGTGACCTTTTACAAAGATGCATCACGATTACAATCTTTAGAATAAACATATGTTAAATTTTCTCTGCCTACCGCATAGGCTGCTTGATGTACATATGGACCCATAAAAATGTAATCTCCTTTCTTTACAGGAACCCACTGATTATCTAGGTTATACATCCCTTCTCCCGAGAGTAAGTAGGCTCCATGTTCTTGCACATGTGTTTCGATGAATGGATGAGATGCAGCAGGATCAAAGGAAAGAATATGAAAATTCATATCAAAATCTATATCAGCAGGCAATAGATCCTTAAGATGGACATTATGCATATCATCATAAATCCTGAATTCAATGTTGTTCGCATGGTTTGAATAAACCCATGGCTTCCGTCCTTCAAGTGGACGATACTTTTGCTTATATAGGAATAGTTTAGAATCTCCATCCGATTGGTTTTCTAAATACATCTTTGTTCCTGGCGGACAGTATAAATAACCGCTTTCATCGAGGACAAACTCTTGTTCACCTGCAGCAGCTTTTATTTTCCCTTCAATAACATAGACAAATGTCTCAACATCTTCTTGTCCACCAAACCCTTCGCTGTTCTTTCCTTCCTTTTGCATTGTCACAATGTAATCGACAAAGCTTGCTCCAAGCTTTGGAGAACCCAAAATGGAAATGATACAATTCTCAAATCCCGGAACAACATTATTAACCAATCCTTCAGGTGCAATTAAAGCATATTTACCGTGCTCAATTATTGATCTGCTTGCTAATAAATCTTTAGGATAACCCATCTTTTAAACTCTCCTTTTAATCGTATTTTATTTGAAATATGTGACTCATGGTGTGCCCTGTTCCCGCTATAAATCAACTTATAATTGAAGCTTCTTTTCATATATTATTAACTTGTGTTAGAAACAATTAAGTCCCTTATATAAATATTAACCGCTTTCATTCAATTAGTCTTTATGCCTTATCGATAAAAACGTTTTATATTTTTGTTCATTATAGATAAACATATTACCTTCAGGTAAGGTCATGGTTCCTTACATGCTTCTTTTGCTTTGGCTGTTTTAACATACTTTGTTGCTATTTACCAAGTAGTGAGGTGTGGTTGGATTTCCCCTCCAGATGCTCGCTTTCCGCGGGGCGGGCGGTGAGCCTCCTCGGCGTAAACGCCTGTGGGGTCTCACCTGTCCCGCTGCTCCCGCAGGAGTCTCGCACTTCCGCTCCAATCAACCTTAAATAGTTTCGTTTTAAAAACAACAAAATAGCCCCATTGACGATCGTTGTTGTTACTTGCCCTTTGAATGTCCTGCCAACATAAGGCGACTGTTGATGGCGGTAGAACAAATCTTCCTTTTTCAGCTCGAAGCTTTTGTTCAGATTAACTATCGCCAGATCAGCGTCGCTATCAACGGCTATTATCCCTTTATGGGGATAAAGGCCAAATAACTTAGCTGGATTCGTTGATGTTAATTCAACAATTTTCCCCAGAGGAAGATTACGGTTGAAATGCCCCTCTGTCAACATAATATTGAGTGTAGATTGGGCACCGGAAATCCCACCCCAGGCACTGAAAAAGTCATCATTTATTACTTCTTTCATAGAGGCAGGTGCTGGTGAATGGTCGGATGCTATTACGTCAATTTCACCGTTTGCTACAGCTTCCCATAATTGTTCTACTTCTTCATCATCACGCAGTGGAGGGCAGCATTTTGCCAAACCGCCTTTTTCCTCTAAGTCTTTTAATGTCAAAGATAAATAATGAGGGCATGTTTCTACCGTAATATCCAGGCCTCTTTGCTTTGCCTGATTGATGACTTCCACTACTTTGCGGCTGCTCGCATGAACAATATGCAGCTTACACCCTGTAGCTTCTGCATATGAAATTATTCTTCTTACCGCTTCAATTTCGGAAATTATCGGTCTTGATTCGACGAAGTCTTTTGCAGTCGTCTTATTTTGTCTTTGTTTTTCTTGTGCAAGCTGATCACAAATGACTGTACTTTCAGCATGAACGGCTAAAAGTGAACCTACTGAGGCAATTTCTCTCATCCCTTTAAAAATCGTAATATCATCGACATGATTGAAATCGACAATTCCGCTCGGTGACATAAAAGCTTTAAATCCAATTACTCCATTTTCATCAAGTTCCTTAATATTCTCAATATTTTCTGGTATAAGTCCACCCCAAAAGCGGCAATTGACCACCGACTTTTCTTCGGAGCAAGCTCTCTTTAATGCCAAATATTCTTTATTGATTGTTGGCGGTGTACTGTTCAATGGCATATCAAAATAGGTTGTCACCCCACCCGCCGCTAAACTTCTGCTGCCAGTTTGAACACCTTCCCACTCAGTTCTGCCTGGCTCGTTGAAATGAACATGAGAATCAATTAATCCTGGGAGGATGTGCTGCCCCTCAGCATTAATTTCTCTTGTTGCTATAGCATCAATATTTTTTCCGATAGTCACTTCTTTAATTTTCCCTTCCTTAATTGCAATATCTCCTTGAACAATCGAATCAAACATTACAAGATTTCCATTTCTAATGAGTAAATCATATGTAGCCATAGGTTCATTCCTTTCTAAGGGAAATCAAATTTTATAAAAACTACAAGGCCAATCCTCTTTTACAGTTGCATAATGAAGAAACGAACATCTTGCTTTGGGCTGTTGGAACGTAAATATTCGGAATGAAATACAACTATTACATTCTGAGCATCGTTTTGAGATTTAGTAGATTCCACTTTCTATCAAGCAATTTTGGAAAGAATCGCATCCACCTTTAGGAAGACAGGAAGCGAGATGCGCAGCCTTGGTTGTTATCTTGTTTTGTACGGCATTTCCTCGCCAAGGTAAAAACGATTTTTAAATATTCAGACTATTTTACTGACCATTTCACTTTTCCATCAATTAAGCCCCTTTAACCACATCCTCTCGTTTCTGTTGCGCTTTTTAAACAAGGCTCTTTTCGTAAAGATTGTTGTTTTTAAAACGAAACTATTTAAGGTTGATTGGAGCGGAAGTGCGAGACTCCTGCGGGAGCAGCGGGACAGGTGAGACCCCACAGGCGTTTACGCCGAGGAGGCTCACCGCCCGCCCCGCGGA
>NZ_JBFTMS010000013.1:0-119368 GCF_056397085.1 Peribacillus sp. 05N428
TAAGTACATCCATTTTAAACTCCGTAGAATAACTTGTATAGGATTTCTTAAATCCATCGGCTCCTTGAATTTGGTATAAACGAACCCATCCTTGAATCATTTGATAMGAAACTTCAAATATTTTCTGAAGATCCATATAGCTGTGCTTTCCTTCAAGGTAAAGTCGTACAATGAATATTTTCTGTTCKGCAGAAAAATTAGCCATAAAAAACACCCCGTAAATGTTAGTTTGGTGTCTAACATTTACGGGGCAGTTCAAGTTTGACTGCAGTTTTTTCTTTTAAAAATTCCAGTTGATTTCAGAAATCCGCTCCCTTTCCGCCGACTGTCTGCCAAGCCTCCTCGACGCAAGCGTCTGTGGGGTCTCGACTAGCCAGTTATTCGGCAGGAGTGTCGCAAATTTCTTCCATCCATTAAGGAGTACAGGAAAAAACATGAAGGATAAACTAGTCTTAAACATGGTTTAGATGAGCCCGGCCTACAGTTTTTCTTTCAAAACACAAAGTCGATTGGAACGGAAGGTGCGAGACTCCTGCGGGAAAAGCGTGGCATGGGAGACCCCGCAGGAGCGCCGAGGAGGCTCCCGCCCGCGGAAAGCGAGTGCCTGAAGTGGAAATCGACGTTCCCTGTTTTACAAACAAACCTAAATAAAAATTGAGCAGACTTATTTTTCATCTAGTTTGTCGACAGTCTTAACCTTCAATCTCTGAAGGGATATTTACTTTATAGGTAGAATTCTGTTATGTTTTCATTTTCATTCCTATTAACGCACATTCCACTTTTACTATCGGTTTTCTTGATAATATAAATATTATGGTTACAGGTATGACTAATAAAACATAGTATTGGCCACTTTCTTTGATCCAATCATAAATAAATGAGTTGTAAACATATTCCAGGAAAAACATATGAAAAAGATAAATACCTAATGTAATGGATCCTAATTCAGTAAAAAACGTTTGTTTTTTAGGAACTATACATAAAAAACAGTAAGTTGCTGCTCCCATAATTAAATATACGAGTAACTTATATATAAAGCCGAGGGCAATGGAGCCTTCCATTAATTCCTGATAACCTAAGCGGCCATAAAACCATTCCCTCCAAGTCATTTCCCCATAGAAATAAATACTGATAAAGATTAACCCTAGTACAGCCCAGCCGATAAGGGCATTACTTTTCTTTTTAACCCATTCAAAATGATTTTTTTCTAAAAAATGACCAATTAAAAAGAAAGGAAAGAAAAAGAAGGTTCTCGATAAACTTAACCATTCATTCACTTCACCAAAGTAACCGATTATTAGAGAGACAATGATTGAAAGGGCGATTCCATATTTCCTGGAGGAAAATATAAACAATAATATATTCCAGCAGAATAAGCTTATTAAGAACCATAAAGCCCATCTTGGAGTCAATATTGTGAAGTCTATTGGTTCATCAAATACCTTCTGATAATAGAAGGTATATATCACCTGGAATATTACATAGGGAATTAATATTTTCTTAATGAGCCCCCAGAGGTCCTTTTTACTTTTTATCTTTCTGGAAAAATAACCGGATACTAAAATAAAAGCTGGCATATGGAATGAAAAAATGAACAGATAAATAGTTAAAATCCATTGGTTTTCTTCCACCATTCTAGCTAATGTGTGCCCCAAAACAACTAGTACGATTAAGACAGCTTTCGCATTGTCAAAATACGGATCACGTTTCATGAAATCTTACCTCCTATAAAGAAACTGCCAGTTATATTTTCTAATCCTCATTTATGGTTTGAATGAAAAAGCCGGCGTTCCTCTACTATAGGATTGCCGGCTTGGAACTTCATTGGAGTATCTACCATATCACAGCTTGTTTACAGTTTAGTTAATGGAAAATAACAGTTTGATAACAGTCAAAAAACTGCCTATATCATGGGTCCACCCGCCAATTGGTTTACGTACCCGTTAGTGACTTGCCGGAACGACAATCCCTTCCATCATCAAAACTCCAGGCAGTTCCAGACGTTTTCGCTTTTTCAAAACGGGTAGTATATTATATAAGCATAAGTATGATAACGTCTCTCTATAGGAGGAATGTTCATGAATCCGGTCATTTTGTTTGATGGTGAATGCAACTTTTGCGATTCGAGTGTCCAGTTCATTATAAAGCGGGATCCGCAGGGGCTTTTTCATTACGCTTCGCTTCAAAGTGAGGCAGGACAAGAGTTGCTGAAGAAGTATGATGTTCCTGCAGATATAGATAGTATGGTGCTGATCGAAAAGGATAAGGCCTATTATAAATCGTCTGCAGCCTTGAGGATTTGCTGCCGCTTACAAGGGGCATGGAAATTGCTTTACGGTTTCATCATCGTCCCAAGCTTCATCCGGAACTTCGTTTATGATTTTATTGCCAGGAACCGTTACAAATGGTTCGGAAAGAAAGAAGAAAGCTGTATGCTGCCGTCGCCAAGTGTTCGAAAGCGGTTTTTATAAATAGACTTGCAAACATTAATGTAAATTTAATTAAAGACCGTGGAGAAAAAGTTCGCACTTAGGGAAAGAAGATCAAGAATAGGCTAATTAAACATCTTCAGAAGTTTGGGGTAGGAGCAGATAATATTAATAGCAGTTGCCAGTGAAAAACCGGAAATTAATCTAGATACACTTTAATCGCTCTTTACCGGGAAGTAAACATTGTAAATCGAAGCCCCTAACTATTAAGCTCGGAATGAAAACACAGATGGAAAAGGTATTTAATTTTCTGCTTTCGTTAAATTAGTCTCTTTATTGGCTTTCTATAACGTAAAAAAAGGTAATTCAGCTGAATTACCTTTTTTACGTTATAGAATTGCGGGTACGACTCTTTAACAAATGTGGTTAGTACATTAAAGAACAATATTTATGAAGTGTGTTTATGTATTTGTTAAGGGTGAGTTATTATTTGCTCAACTTTATTAAGAGTACTAGCATTACTTGGAATAAATTGAGCAGTTAATTGATAGTCTCCTTTTGAAAGCAACTTCGAATTAATTTTTATAGTATACTCCCATGTGTCTCCTTTATTAAAATCTTTTTTATGTTTTTTAGTCGGTTGAGATTCAACAGTAATGATAGTACCCTCTTTAATTGGACTATTCGTTATTGTTTTGAATTCTACGTCTATTTCATTACCTGTAGCAAATAGCAAATTAAAGTTCTTATTTGTATTATTTGTAATTTTATAAGTAAAACTCTCATAGTCTTTTGTTGTCAATTGATGTTCAAGGGATTGTTCGACGTTAAGATCGAGTTTATTGTTCTTTTTATCAATTTGAGCAATGTAGTAGTAATAGGCAAATATTATTAATGAAATAATCACAATACCAATAATTAACTTTCGCACAAGATACCCCTTCCAAATGTTGAACATTACATGTTTTATTCTCTCTTTTTTGTTACTCTAACTATTTATTTAGTAACTTTTCACACTGCTTATAGGAGGATTATCCGCGTAGTCTTTACCCTTTCCTGTAGAAATTCCATATGAAAAACCTCCTGAGCCACCACCAATAGATGGAGTTATCGTTGTGAAAGCATGAGAATATTCTACTATTGCTTGTAAAGGTCCATTGTTTTTACTTGAAGCAGATTTAGGTAGATAAATATATTGAGTGAATTTCCCTATATCATCATGTGATCCAACACGTAGGT
Source organism: Peribacillus sp. 05N428 (assembly GCF_056397085.1). Lineage (NCBI taxonomy): Bacteria > Bacillati > Bacillota > Bacilli > Caryophanales > Bacillaceae > Peribacillus > Peribacillus sp. 05N428. The sequence continues at coordinate 3,669 of NZ_JBFTMS010000013.1, forward strand.
CTACTTTCCACGACATACCCGCTTTTAAAGAAGGTTTAAAAACAGTAACAGATTCAGTAATAGGTATTGCACCATAATAAGTATGAGATAATTTACTTGTAGATTTATACCAAGCGTTATCAGTCCAGGCAAGAGCAAAAAGATCCACGTACCGATTTTTTGGCATGCTATTCCAATTATAACTACCATTTATTTTAAACTGTTTTTCATTACTATTCTTAATTCCAAGATAAGACGCACTTACCTTTAGAGTAATACTTCCACCATTCTTTAAATTTTGAGCTTGTACATCCCCACTAATTTCATCTTCCGGCACAAATGTATACGTAGTTTCAGAATAGTCAGGGTTCATTGCTCCTTCAGATATAAACTCTTTCATTTCTTCATTAGTTGTTCCATCAATAGCTTCTTCTGACCAACCAGCTTCAGTTAGAAATGCCAATTCCTCTTCGGTTAATTCATCTTGTTTCGAATCTGTTTGAATGTTATCTGGAACATATTGAGAGAAAGAAGGATCAACATTTACCAAATCATATTTTTTTTGATTTTCTAGTGTTGTAGCGTAGTCTTTTAATTTTGTGCGCATTTCTTTATTATCAAGGTTTACATTTTGTGACCAAAGAAGAGCTGCAGCTCCAGAAACATATGAGGCAGCTATAGAAGTACCACTTGCTGTTATATGATCGCCATTTAAATCTAAAGTTTGGATATTTACTCCCGGGGCAACTAATTCTAATTGATCGCTATAATTAGACAGTGAACTCATTTGATTATAGAAGTCTGATGCTCCAACACCAATTACATTATTATACGCAGCCGGATAAGTAACTTTTTCAGTCCCCTCATTTCCTACTGAAGAAATCATTAAGACTCCTTGATCATAAGCTTTATCAATTACATTTTTCAATATTTCAGATTCTTTACTACCACCGAAGCTCATGTTTATAATATTGATATCTTCTTCAATTGCCCACTCAATTCCTTCAATTATATCACTATATTGTCCTGTACCATTTTGATCAAGTACTTTCCCAACATACAATTTAACATCTGGAGCTACTCCGTGGAATCCAGAATTTTCATATGAAGTTGCAATTATACTAGATACTGCTGTTCCATGACCGTTTAAATCTATAACATCTTCTTCACTATCTATAAATGAAGCTTGCTTTTCTACTACTATCCCAGATTGATTAGAAATCCCGGTGTCTAAAATTGCAAGTTTAATGCCTTTTCCAGTTATACCATTTTCATGAGCTTTATTAGCATTAATTCGTTTTGTTCCCCAACTATATTCATTTTCAAGGTATGTTTCTCCATTTAAAGGAGTAGATTGTACTGTTACATCTTCTTCAATCAGTTTTACAGTTGGATTTTTCTTTATTTTATATAATTCATCAGCTGTTAATGATGCTTTTGCAGTCTTGAAATGCTTGTATTTCCCTTTGATTTCCCCTCCCTCTTTTTCAATTAATTTAGTATCCAATTTTTTATTAAACTCTACTAAATAGTTCTTTTCGCTTTGATTCTTTGCTTTACTTACACGAGGCTGTGAAAAAAATGAAAATATTAAGATAAAAACCGCAATACATGAAATGATTTTTTTCAACTAACACATCTCCAGTTCAAATTTTTTATTAAAATATTATATAAACACTAGATATATTTTACCATATTTTATATAAATCGGTACAATTTACTTATTGTATTTTATTTTCGTTTGAATTTTGGTCAATAATTAGTTAAATTAAATTTTCCTAAATAACTAATTAGCCAAAAACCAATAGGGAAAATTGGAAGATATAACAAAAGCGATCATTACCTAAAATTCACTAATAATTGCAAATAACTTAATAGCTGCTACTCTGGTCTAGCAGGTTTCAAGCAAAAAGGTATACGGATAGTCATACAAGGATTGCCGCATTTATAATGACTTAATCTTGTGTCACATCTTCTCACAGATTTGGAATAGGTATTTTAACGAGACTATAAAAAAATCAATGCTTTCCTATAACAAAGGCTAATAAACAAAAAAAAGGACGAACAGCGATCTTGGCTTTTCGTCCTTTTCATTGTGTGAATGTGGAGTATCTCCATAAATGATTGGCCGTAGGGTGCGCCATCATTTCGAGCCCTTTGTTTTCCGCTAGGTGCAGCGGTTCCCAGTTTTGGTCGTCTGTCTCCTTTAGGTAGACTTCGTGATGCGGGGCCTGATCATGATAGCCGGCGATATTGATTTCGCCATTTCGGTAAAAGGTCCCGATCACTTTATAATCCACGGCAGGTGAAATGATGATCGGATTGCCTACAGAGTGTGTCAGCTGGATTGTCGTTTTCTCATGATTGGATAATATGCGCTTCACTATAACACCTTCATCCGAGGCCACTCCCTCCTCAAGGAAATCCCCATCATGGTTGTAAGCCTCACTTTTCCCGACAGCTTTGGAAAATTCAATCTCGGCTTCCCTTTCCTTTTCGTGAATGTACACATCGACCCTGGTCCGGAAACGGGATGATTCAGGATCAAACCCGCGGTTGTCTCCTTTAAAATAGGGAACCTTTGAGGCCAGATTGGGGTTTTTCAGCCACTCTTCCGGTAAAAAAGTGGAATAGCGCAGCTGCCAATTTCTTTTCCTTTTACCTTCCACATCGTTTTCAACCGACTGCAAAAGCTGTTTTACAGGTCCTATCTTTTTGGTATTCGTTATTTCCTCGATCGCCGCCTTTGCTTGTGAAGAACCTTTTTTTACGGCTCCGACAATACTTGCTACAAGGGATTTCACGGCATAGGATTCCTGCTCTGAACGCGGTAGTGGCCGCTTCGCTTTAATGGTATATGTGTATTCCTGATTTTCATTAATACTCCGATCATTGAAGGAACATCCACTCACTTTCCCAATATCCACGCCGTTTCGATAAATCGTATATTCTTTTATTCCCTTGATGGGCTCCCATTCCAGGCTGGCTTGGCCTTTTGCGACAATTGTCGTGAATACCAAATCCAAAAGGATATTATCCTCTTTTTTATTTTCGGCAGTCGTTGATGTCTGTATTTTCATCCTGTTCACTGCCTGTTCTTTATCATTCAAGCTATCTATCGTGTACGTATAGATGGTTCCTGGAGCCAGACCCCGATCTGCCATCTTCGGCTCCGAGCCGCTGTAAATCAGCTCTCGCCCTCTGAATACCCGATAGTAACCACCTTCATCAGGCCAAATAAGCTTGATGGAATCCTCTTTCCGTTCAATTTTGCACATCAATGAAGCCGTTTTGAATACCGCTTGATGCTTCCTCTTATTGGAAACCAGATAAGCAATTCCCGCAAGACCAAGAGCAAGCAATGAATGCCGTGCAGTGAATGTAACTCCGCCTACTTTTAAATGGGGAAATGAATAATGGACAATCAACTTCTTCATCACCTCTTCTTTTATAGGTGTTATTCTTTACCCACTTTAATCCCTGAGAACACTTTGCAATGTGCTGTACTGGCATAAAAAAACCGAGGGAATGTTTACTCCCTCGGTCATTTATATGTTTCACTATATTATATTTTAACGGCGGCTTTTTTCCCCGCCTTTGCGTCCTGCTTCTTCACGGCTCATTTTTCCATCATCGGAATCATCACGTTGATTGGCCCGTGCTTCTCCGCCTTTTTCGCCGATTTCCTGATAGAATTCCTTGCCATGACTTTCGGATGTCGCTTCTCCGCCTTTTTTACCAATCTCTTGATAGAATTCCTTATCATGATTTTCGGATGTGGCTTCTCCGCCTTTTTGGCCAATCTCTTGATAGAATTCCTTATCATGATTTTCGGATGTCGCTTCTCCGCCTTTTTGGCCAATTTCTTGATAGAATTCCTTATCATGATTTTCGGATGTCGCTTCTCCGCCTTTTTGGCCAATCTCTTGATAGAATTCCTTATCATGATTTTTCGCTGTTGTTTCTCCACCTTTACGTCCTGCTTCTTCACGACTCATTTTCTCATTGTTGTTAGCCATTAAAAATTCCTCCTTATTATTTGGATTTTCCATGTACTAGCTACATATGTCATGTACGCGCTTGAACAGCCATAAAACTAGATTCAGCTAAAAACTTCAGATCTTTTTTTAGCGGCGGCTTTTTTTCCCCGCCATTAAGTCCTGCTTTTTCCTGCTCATTTTTCAATCATCGGAATCACGTTGATCGGCTCTAGCCTCTCCGCCTTTTTTGCCGATTTCCTGATAGAATTCCTTATCATGATTTTCGGAAGTGGCCTCTCCGCCTTTTTGACCGATCTCTTGGAAAAATTCCTTATCATGATTTTTTGCTGTAGCTTCCCCGCCTTTGCGGCCAGCTTCTTCCCTGCTCATTTTTTCATTGTTGTTAGCCATTAAAACTCCTCCTTATTATTTGGATTTTTGATGAACTAGCTACAGTTTTATGTATACCCGATAGTTTTGATATAAAACTAGAATCTATTAAAACTTTTCCATTTTAAAAGGAAAAGCCTCATGGATGCTATCACCCATGAGGCTCCCCGCTTATCCTTAACCTGACTTCGGAATCCCTTCTCGCAGGCGTTCTGGCAGCTCCACAAGGGTTTCATTCAAAGTATCCAATTTCGTTTCAATCCTATGAAGCAAATAAAGGGTAACAATGATCGGGAACCCAATATCACTGACAAACGGCAGGATTTGATCCACTTTTTTCACCTCTCTTCCAGGGTGACCAACAAGACCCGTTCTTAGATGAGTTCCACTTCCTCGACATTCCGCTCGACAAGGCGTGCCGCTTTCAAATCGACGAAATCCCCTGAAGATGTAACGAACACGTTCCCCGCAATGATTTTTTCCATTGCCAGTTTAACCGTATTCACTTCGACCGGCTCCTTCGGATTATCAACGGAAATCGTCGCTGACTTTCCTTCCTCCGTAACGAAAATCAATTCCAGTACTTTAGCCATTTCAAATCACCTCCCCCGCTTCCGGCCTCTTTCCAAATACCGTTTAGCCAATCAATGAATACATATCCACCCGGGTCACTTCACCCATTGGATAATTCTGCACACTTGTGATTGCAACAGCCGTCGAAAACAACTGATCCGCAGTCGCCTCGACCTTGATGTTCGAAAAGGTCCTCCGCTTGAAAACGAGAGCCCCTTTTTCATTTAACCCCGTCTCAAAATCGATCCGCAATGTACTTGAAACTGGAATCTGGTTTGCCATGCCACTCACCCCCTTTCACACTCTATATAAACTTTTACAGGATGAAAGTAGCATGATCTTGAAATTTTGCAGGGAAACGCAAAAAAGGCTCCCCATCATTTGGGCAGCACTAAAATCAGGAAATCCTTTTAATTATCTACTGGCATCATCCATTGTCTTCTTCTCTCACTAATAAATCCTTCTCAATCATGGGCGGTTTTTCTACAAAATTAATTCTTCTCATTATTTGTTGTATGACTCTCGGAAAGAAGTAAGCTCCAAAGAAAGCACAAATAAAAGCCTGTGACCAAGTTTTTAACCATGCAGATAAGAATTGATGATCATACCCCCTATTTATTGAAACTAATATGAATGAAATAAAAAAGGACATACAAAAAGCCATTAAACATACATAAATAATATTTCTGTATTTAACGTTAATCTTCATTATTTTTCTGCTTCAACTCCATGATTTAATTTTAGATTCCAACTATATTTTATTTCTTCCATTTACATTAGTAAAATCAATTTTTATAATAGGTCTATTAGAATTACTAATGCAAAGGGGTCAGTTCGGTTGAATTCGTATTATGCTTTTATCAAAACCATAGAAACAGGCAGTTTTACAAAAGCGGCTGAAGAACTTGGCTATACGCAGTCCGCCATTAGCCAAATGGTGCATTCATTAGAGGAAGAGCTTTCCACCACTCTTATCTTACGTTCTCGAAAGGGTATTACACTGACACCAGATGGCGAGGAATTTTTGCCATATATCAGGAAGATTTGCAATTCACATAGGGAACTGACTGAAAAGCATAAAGAGATGGAGGGACTGCAAAGCGGCCTTATTCGAATTGGCACCTTTTCCAGTGTTACATGTCATTGGATACCAGGATTGATCAAGGATTTTAAAGAACTTTATCCAACTGTACATTTCGAATTACATCAAGGAAATTATACGGAAATCTCAAACTGGATTAAAGAAGGCAGCGTAGACTTTGGCTTTGTGAATTCAAATGTTTCGGATTTAACTACGATTCCCTTGCAAAAAGATGAAATGGTGGCTGTAATGCCAGTAGATCATCCTTTAACATCATTCACAGAAGTCTCCTTGGAGGAATTGCTAAAAGATCCTTATATTCTGTTGGATGAGGGAGTGGTACATGAACCATTAATGATTTTTAAACAGTTCGATTTTGAACCTGATACACAATACCGGGTATATGATCCTTATGCGATTATGTCCATGATTGAACAAGGGCTTGGCATTTCGATTTTACCGAAACTGCTCTTACATAAATGTCCCTATAATATTGTAACGAAAAGCATCTCTCCTTCTATTATCCGAACCATTACTTTGGCGTATAAGGATAAAAGGGTATTGCCAATCGCCAGCAGGTATTTTATTGACTTCATCATTGAAAGGTATAGGGAAATCTAACGTTTTTGCTTTTATCTTATTTTCCCTTTATATTCTTTTTTTATTACAGACATTCCTGATGCGTAGTTAAATTGCAGCTGCCTTTAAATGGCATGTCATGTTCGGCTTTTCTGGGAAATAATAATCTCGAAAGGAAGTGGATGTTGATGTCATTAGAATGGTTTGACAGAGTAAGCGGGGAATTGCAGGATCATCTTAAATCAATTTGTGAGAAATACGATCGCAATGGCAGTATGATCGTGGAGCGCGGGTCTAAGCATCCACGCATCGAGTTTTATACAGAGCTGGAAGACGATGAGCGGGATTATTTTTCCTCGCTGTTTTTTGATCCGTATAATGAAGAATTTTATATGGAATCGTTCGATCCGGATTTAGGGCAGATCAGCAAGGTCATCCTTTCGGATATTGAAGATATCATCGATGCTGTCCATGAGAGCTTCCATAACTATTTGGAAGAAGATGAGGATGATGATGATTACGATTATGCATATGAAATGGATATGGATGATGATAATGATGATTTGTATGATCCTGACGGCGAAAATTCCGATATATACGAAATCGATGTAGATTGGGAAACGCCTGAAGTGACTGCCTATATCCAGGATAATGAAGTGGAGGTCACCTACCAGTTCGGTATCGTTCAGGAGACGGGTGATGGTGTGCTGAAACGGATCAATCGGATTAGGACAGCGGATGATGACCTGATAAAGGATGAAACGAATTTCATTTTCAGCAAGGAAGAAGCAAGCACGATCATCGCCATGATTGCCAGTCATATGGATTCACTTAGTGAAATGGAATAAAACCAACAAAACCTTGTCCATGATCATCATGGACAAGGTTTCATCATATAATAATCAGTTCATATACCTCTGATAATTGCGTGACCCGTTCCGAATCACTCGCTTCCTTTGCATGCTTGATTTCCTGAGGAAGAATATGGTTAAGGAGACTGGCCTCTTTACCGGATAGCTTATTGACGAGTTCTTCTTCCGAATGAAAGTGTCCGCTTTTGATTTTATTATATATTTCCTGCGCTTCAGGATATTGGTCCGTATAGTTAGACAATATCTCACGTAAGTAACCAATCGTACGATCCATCAAACCATCCCTCTCGAATGTTAGATTTTTGCTTACATGCTATACCTTCCCCCATTTTTTGATGATAAATTCCTGAAAAAAAAGATATCCAAGTCAATGGATACCCAATTAGTCTTCCTCCCAAAACAAATCATCCAATGTACGGGATAATGCTTTACAAATCCCGACACATAAACTTAATGAGGGATTATACTTTCCGGATTCAATCAATCCTATCGTTTGCCTGGATACGCCGACAATCTTGGCCAGTTCTTCTTGTGACAAGTCCTTTTCTACTCTCGCAAGCTTCAGTTTTATATTCTTCAAGGGACAGCACCTACTATTTCTTATTATCTTAGCTATTTTTCATTCCGATTTTCTTCGCCAGCAAGTATATACCGCCAAAAAACAGAAGTAAAATCGGCAAATAGATCATGACGGATACAAACGATACCAATATAAAATACCATACGCCCTGGGAACTGCCATCGGCATAGGATACAGCACTATTCACGCCCATGAATATAGCGATGATAAGTGCTAAAGCAACCGCCCCAAGAACCGTCTTCTTGCTCATCGGTGTTTTGCTGTTGCGGTCATGCATCTCCACTTCATCCCAGAATACACCTAAGAAAATCGAACGAGCTAAGTAATACAGCCCCCCAACAACAAGGATCGCGAATTCCAGATATAACTCCCCGCTGCCTGCACCATATTTATATAGTTTGAAAAGTGCACTCGCCAGGCAAATGACCAAGATGACATAATACATTTCTTTATAAATTTTATTTCTAACATTCTCAATCCGCTCATCCGTGATCTTTTTCGTTCGTTTAAATAGATTCATCTTTAATCGACCTCCATTTAATTCCATCGCTTACCCTTATTATATGATTCATTTTACTTTTTGCAATATATATATTACATTTTATAATTTATAAATTGCAATATGTATAAAAAAAGGTATCCACACATCAAGTCCGGATACCTTACTAGCCTTATTTAGGGTTTTACTCATAAGTTTTGGGGATTTACTCGTATCTCTCCATTTTCAGAGATATACCTGTATTTTCGTCGATATATCTCTTTATTCGGAGATATATCGGCAGTTTTCGTTGATATATCTCTTTATTCGGAGATATATCGGCAGTTTTCGTTGATATATCTCTTTATTCGGAGATAAACTTGTAAGTAACGTCGATATTTCTCCATTTTCAGAGCTAAACCTGTTGTTTTCGTCGATATCGTGAATTCAATAACAGATAGTGTATAAATTCCCTTCAATCTAATTTAACGGCAAATACAAAAACTCCATTTTTTTTAAAATGGAGTTACTCTTTTATCTAATTATGAATTTTTCATAATAGTGTTTGATCATTTTAATGATCTTTATTCCGTAAACTCCCCCATTAGTTTGAAGAAGAAATATATCGTCATGCTTAACCATTACTCTTCATTAAGATGATAGCAAAGTTGGACAACGCCAGAGGAAAAGCTTTTTGTATTAACCAGTGTTAGGTTCAATCTCTCCTTTATGTCAATAAACAAAGGTTTTCCTTCCCCTAAAATAACAGGGTGAACAGATAACCTGAATTCATCAACCAGCCCCAATCTTATAAAAGATGTAATAAGACTTGACCCTCCATAAAGCCAGATGTCTTTACCAGGCGTATTCTTTATTTTATTTACTTCTTCAACAATATTATCATTTATGATCGTTACGTTATTATCAATGCTTTTTTTCGTTTTAGAAAACATGAATTTTTGTTTGCCATGAACAATATTCCACATTTCTTTCTCAGTATCGGATACCTCATTTTCTGGCGTATATTGCCCCCATAAATCATAGCTTTTTCTTCCATAAAAAATAGTATCAATTTGATTCAAGAAATCAATGAACCCCATTTCAGAGTCCATAATGCACCAGTCGATTTCTCCTTTCGGCCCTTCAATAAATCCATCTAATGTAACTGCTAAATCTAAAATTATTCTTCTTGGTCTTTCATTAATGGTCATTCTTTAATCTCCTTTTGCCGTTTATCAGCAAAGCCAAAGGCTTCGCGGCATTATCCGAATGAACGTACTCTTGATTGCCTCAGGGAATCCCCCATGAAACTCACTGCTTTTCAACATTTGATCAGAAGTTACTTCAGTTACGTTAGTTTTATCTTACAGCTTCTATCATAGTATTAAAAGATTGTATCAAAAACTAAGGAGACTTGCGATGAAAGCAATGGTATGCACGAAATACGGTTCACCCGATGTACTGGAACTCAAAGAGATAGTAAAGCCAACCCCAAAGGACAACGAAATACTGGTAAAGGTTCACGCGGCAACAGTGGCTTCTGGGGACGTACGAGTCAGGAGTTTCAATAGCCCTTTCTTATTATGGCTGCCGATGCGACTCTTCCTGGGCCTTAGAAAACCGCGAAAACCGATACTCGGAGTGGAGTTGTCCGGGGAGATAGAAGACACGGGGAGGAATGTGACGAAATTCAAAAAAGGCGACCAGATTTTTGCCATGACTGGAATGAATTTCGGGGCCCATGCCGAATACACATGCTTACCCGAAGACGGCCCAATCGCAATGAAGCCTGCCAATATGACCTATGAAGAAGCCGCCGCCGTTTCTTTTGGCGGAACGACAGCTCTGCATTTTTTCAGAAAAGCCAATATCCAGGACGGACAAAAAGTCCTCATCTATGGCGCATCCGGTTCGGTGGGCACTTCCGCGGTGCAGCTGGCCAAATACTTTGGAACAGAAGTTACCGGAGTATGCAGTGCCGCTAATTTTGAATTGGTGAAATCATTGGGAGCCGATAAAGTAATTGATTATACGGAAGAGGATTTTTCGGAAAGACAAGAGCAATATGATATCATCTTTGATGCAGTCGGGAAAAGTTCGAAAGCCACATGCAAAAAAGCACTAACCCTGAACGGGCGATACGTGTCCGTTGAAGGACAGGGAATAGCAAAGGAACGTACGGAAGATTTACTATTTCTCAAAGAGCTAATCGAAACTGGAGAATTAATATCGGTCATTGATAAACGCTACCCGCTGGAACAGATTCCCGAAGCTCATAAATACGTAGAGCTAGGACATAAAAAAGGAAATGTCGTGATAACTTTGGTTGATGATGATAAGCGCTGATAGCGCTTTGTACACCGCATTTTTTTACGAACTTCCGTCACCCATGTTAGAGATTCTGGAATTCTTTCTCGTTTTGGAGAATAGGAATGATCAAAGGTTCTTTCTATTTCTTTGAACGATGCGGTCCACCCCAGGCACTCGATTTCCAGCTCATAATTGGATGTCTTGAGTTTCTAATAGGTTGCATTGGTTCAGCAGAGACAAAAATTCTAATAGCCACAATTATCCCTTCTCCCTATTCATGATCACCGAAAGAGTACGAAGCATATTTTTGAACATGGACAGGATTTCCAAAAATCAGAAAACCTTACCTCATACTCCTATGGATTTTCCCGTAGGAGTTTTTGCATTTATTCCTAAATATCAATTAACACTATCTAGGTATTTTTAACTATAAATCTCTTTTATTTTTAATTGTTTTAATGTAACATGGTAAACATGTCCTTTGTTTCTAGAAAAAAAACATTATCGGGGGGAGGGGAAGAATGTTGAATAAAAAGGCTTTTCTACAGCAGGGTTCGGGTAGTATTTCGAATTTTGGCGGTGCTGGCATTTTACCAAGCCGACATATCTAAAACAATGAGGAAGACCAAAAAAAATAGCCCACTTATAGGGAGGCCATCTCCAATATGTATTGATTATTTATATCTCTCCTTTTTCTAGTTTTTTATTTAAAAGTATATAATCATTTTTGTTAAAGGTTATCGCTACTCTATCTAATCTATCTCCATTTGGATATAAATATAACTGTTGATTGAATTTTATACCTAAAGGCACGACTGTTTGATAAATAAGATTTAAAATTTTAAAACATTCTAAATCTACCCCTTCTTTCAAATGATTTTTAACATGAATAATTACTAGATCTTCAATATTTTCAAACCTAGGTTTTCGAGGAGAAATATTATCAGCTTTACAAAGTCTTTTTAATAGATTTTGATAATAATCATGATTTTGTTTCAAATTAACCACCTCATATTTTATTTATTATATAACTAAAATACACATTATAGAAGAGGAGGTAAACTTTGTGAAAAAGATCGTTTTACTAATAGTTTTCATGTTGTTTTCTTTAGTATCAGCCACCCCAACATTTTCCAGCCAAAAAGATGATCAAGAATTAGAAGAATTAGCTCAAACAGGTGAAATTATCTATATGGACGATGAAATTACAGTTAGAAGTTTTGGAAATGATACAGAAATATCTGATGTTATTTTTAATCATCCTAATAGTGTTGTTATAAATGAGAATAATCCTATGTCGTATTCATCAGCTACTGGTCCTGGAGGACGAGCTAGTATTGTAGCAAGTGATACAGGTAGAAGTGTATATTGGTCTGTTAAACCCGCTACAGCATGGCCGTATAATTTTAAAGGTATTGTAAAATTAAGATACCATTCTGGTTTTAAGAGAGATGCACCTGTAGGTGGCATGGGAGCTTTAGGTTCAACTATTAGCGGTGGTGTAACAATGAATAAAAATAACGGTGGATATGCAACTCTTACAGGTACAGCATATGCATTAAATAAATCTCGCTTTAGCGTTTTACCAGGAGTGACTACTTCATTTAGACCAAATTAATATTATAGTTTGGACAATTAATAAAATACAATGTAATGCTATATATTTCTAAAGAAACAACAGAAGATAGTAACAGGAAAAGAGCTCGGTGTAGATAAAGATTCTTTATAAACGTTAATGTCATAATACTCAGAAAAATAAATTTCTATATCTTCTCATTTATAGTCAGAAGGACTAGAAATTACTTCTAATATGTATATTAATACGGATACGGGTGAAATTACGCTTTTAAATCAATGGATAAAAGAAAGTTTGCAATCAAGAATATAAGTATTTCTGTAAATGATAATGATAAGTTATCATTGGTCATTACAGTGAATAAAAGATAGGTACTAAAGGTGAAAAGAAAATAAAAATTGTGATAGTAAGATGGGGACATATGGAAAAGTTATCCGATAGCGTAGAATTTGAATATCAGTTTACAACTGATAAAGACTCTATTCCCTTTGATTTAAGACATTCTCCTGCCATTGCATTAAGGGTTGAGGGGATACTTACAATTAAAATAAATAATGATATATATTTCCAAGCGGATATTGCATTGTTAGAATTTTATCTCTATTTACTAAAATGGGGACAAACAAACAAAAAAGGTGGAGTCGTACATGAATTCAAATATTATTCTCTGGAATTTGATGAAGATGAAGCAATAATTTCTTTACTTCCCTTTGGAAATAGCGCAAGACTAGCATCAATTTGGGAAGTGAATAAATTATACAATGTTTTTGAATTAAGCTATATAGTACAAAAGCTAACCCAACTTACAAACAGGCTTGGGAAAGATATAGAAAATCATTATGATCTTCAAAAGAATACTTTCATAGGGAAAGTACCTTTAAAAGGTTAACTATTTTAATAAAGAATTAGAAGCTTTTTGGCCTCATCCCTATATGGTTCGGGATGAGGCCATTCCACCCCTCTCCAGACTATAGTCAAACTAGAGAAAAAGTAAGTTTGCTTATAGTTTTTTTATTTAAAAAACGCTCCAGTTGATTTCAGAAATCCGCTCCCTTTCCGCCGACTGTCTGCCAAGCCTCCTCGACGCAAGCGTCTGTGGGGTCTCGGCAAGCCAGTTTTTCGGCAGGAGTGTCGCAAATTTCTTCCATCCATTGAGGAAGCCATAAAAAAACTATTAAAAAGCCATTCCGCCCCCTCCTATAGCCAAATTAGAAGAAAAGTAGTTTGCCCATAGTTTTTTCATTTAAAATACGTTCCAGTTGATTGGAGCGGGTGTTCGAGACTCCTGCGGGAAAAGCGCGTCTAGGGGAGACCCCGCAGGCTCAAGCCGAGGAGGCTCCACGACCGCCCGCGGAAAGCGAGTGCCTGGAGTGGAAATCAACGTTTCCACACCCCACAAACACGAACATTAAATTATATTTTTATTTTAATGTTCACTTTTACATTGATTATCTAGCATTTGTTTGTTATATTAGCAAAGTAATAATCGTATTACTCGTATATGCTCGGAAATATGGTCTGAGCGTTTCTACCTGGTTCCCAGTTAAAGAACTAGACTACGAGTTAAAGTATTCGGCCTCCCGCTTTTTGAGCAGCTAATGATTTAGCAATCGCTTCATTTTTGCTTGATTATCTATACTTTGACTATCGTAGGTCTAGAAGGCAGCATTCATTCTGCCGTTCTGGGCCTTTTTCTTTGACCACAACTGCGAGTCAATCAAACAATCGGATAATTTGTTTTTTAAGGAGAGAAAAAACATGTTAAAAAAGTACACTCTATTAGGAATCATTACTTTACTTTTCGTGTCGGTGATTGCAGCTTGCAGTTCCGCTTCCAAAAATGAAACGGTCGAAAAAAAGACTCAAAGGCCTATTATGGTTCAAGGCCCAATGCCAATCGAAGCTGAAAATTTCGCGAAAAGGTTAAAAAATGTTAAAGAAGAAAAATCAGGGGATTTTGTATTTTACATAGGAACTTTAGACAATTATCCTGTAATCGTTGCAAAAACAGGTAAAGGGATGGAAAACACGGCTGCCGCTACAGCAGTGGCAATGGAAAGATATAACCCTATTGCCATCATCAATCAAGGGACATCAGGCGGACATGATCCAAGCTTAAACGTTTTTGATATTGTTTTAGGAGAAAGAACGGTAAACCTAGGTTCATTAAAAACGGCCGATAAAGCTGAAAACGAAGGAATCGATCCAACGATATGGAAACCAATGGACCTAATGGCTTCTGAAGGAAGTGCAGGAGAAGATCCTAATGCTGAAAAACCACGCTTCTACGAAGGAGATAAGGATTTACTTGCAGCTGCTCATGCAGTTAAGGATACCTACACAAAAGGTAAGGTTGTCGATGGTACTATCGGTTCTGCAGACGTTTGGAATAATGAAGTGGATCGAATTAAATGGTTCCATACGAAATATGGTACATCTGTTGAAGAAATGGAAGGAGCTTCGGCAGCACAAATCGCCAAAGCTTATGATGTGCCTTTCTTAGGTATACGGGTGCTATCCAATAATAAAGTGAATGGCGGTAAATATAACCCAAATACAGCAGCAGCCAATCAAGAATATGTGTATGAAGTAGTCAAAAAATATATCTCTTCGATGCCAAGCAAATAAGATCGGGCTCGGAGTATATAGAATTAGAATCTTTTGGTCAACCATCCCTATAATGAAAAAAGGAAGAGCGCATATTATGAGCTCTTCTTTTTTTCGCTGGTGCCCTAATTAGCTGACTATTGATTCTTCCTCCTTGCAAAAGGTTAAGCTGAGGCTATTCAACGTGTAAAGTCTAGCGGTGAAAATGAATAAATCGCTGTAGTTATTTTCAACGTACTCTTCAATGATTGCCATCCCTTTTCTGAATCTATCAACTAATAAGTGCGTATAGTTTTCATCCCAGGTATACCGGTTGATCCGTTTAAGTTCATCGGCCAATACTTGAAACTTAAACTCCTCAACAAGAAGCTTCAATTGATACAATTTATCTTTATTTAAACAAAAGCAATTATTTTCATTTTCATGATTTTCCCGGACGAATGTAATGAAACCTTTTAAATTATCAGCTAACATATTCGCTATTTGCATCTCGAAGTTCATTTCCAACAGCTCCTCAATGTCTAAAATCTATATGAAGAGTGTATGATTTGAAATGATATTTTAACACCAACAATTCCTTTTTCGAGATAGATTCCTTGTACATTTCCTTCTATGATAGAATTCAAAAAAAAAATTGCCCCCCTTCCTTCCAAGGGGACAATCTTACATCGAATCCAGAACTAAAGAGATAAGCAGGCCCGCAGCGGTGAATATGCCCGTGATCGGCCCTCCGTCTTCATATGCTTCAGGCATCATCGTTGAGGCGATCATGGCGATGATTCCGCCGCCTGCAAAGGCTGCCATCGCTGCCAGGACATAGTCCGGGGCATGATCGAGGAATAGATAGCCCGACATCGAGGAGAGTGCCGAAATGATCAGGACGGAAAACCACAGCAGCATGATTTTCTTCTTGGAGTAATCACTTTTGAGCAGACCTGTTGTACTTGAGAGCCCCTCCGGAATATTACTGATGAAGATGGCAATGACCAATAGCCAGCTTACCGAGCCGCCGCTTATTAAGCTTGCGCCAATCATGATCGACTCCGGTATGGCATCCATCACCGTCCCGATGAAAATGGCTAGGCCCGCTTCCTTCGAAGAGCTATTATTGGACCGTTTCCTTTTATCCGCACCTTTTTTGGAAATAAGAAAATCCAAGGCAGTAAACACGGCGGCCCCTGCTATGAAACCGATCGCCGTCGCCCAAATCCCCCCATCACTCACCGAATCTGCAAGCAGCTCATATGCCGCGGCACCAATCAATACACCCGTACCAAAGGCCATAATATAGCCAATGATGTTTTTCTTTATCGGAATGAGGATGGCGGCAAGTGCACCAAGCAGGACGGCAGAACCCGAAACCCCTCCCCAAAAGACCGCATTCCACATAGAATACCCCCATTTCCTTTTTATAGGATAGTGTACCCGGGTTAATGTTGGGGTAAACAAGGGGCCGCTTTTGGCTATTCCAGCAAAAAAAAGCAGGTATATTCGCTGCCATGGTTTTTGTGTATAGAATAGTAGAGTTGTTCTGAGTATCTACTCTTCGCTGCCTTATATGACTGATATTTGCGGTTTTCCTTCTTCTCTTTCACTAACCTTTTCGATTTTATCGACAAACATTTGAAAAACCTTTCTCTTTTCTTCCAGCTCTTTTATCGATTCTTTCAGTTCATTCAATTTTTGTTCAAAAGGTTTATGATAGAGCTCGCGGATGTTTCGTATAATTTCATCATTTATAGTGGATTGTACAACCTGTTTGGTAATATTGAATTTATAGGAATAAACCTGAAGTTCACGCTTAACTTCTTCATACTCTTTTTCTATCCCATTTAACACATCACTGATTTCTTCATTCCATTCTACTAAAGCCTTTTTCACATGTTCCTCCACGCTTATTTCCCCCTCTTTAACTAACAAAAATCCATCTCGATAAAAACTTATTTTATCAAAAGTTCATTTCGGTTTCTTTTCGGCTTGGTTACTTAACATATAAGTTTTATTAAAAACAGATAACAGCTTACAAAGAGTTACGAAACACTTTTGAAAAATCACATAGAATGAAACATGACAACTATAACCTATGGAGGTGTTCAGACTGATTCATACAGTTAAACCAGGTGAAACACTGACACAGATATCCAGGGACTACCGGAAACCGCTATCGGCAATCATCAATGCTAACCCGACAATAAACCCTAATGTCATATATCCTGGCCAACCCATTATGATCCCTGGTTTTCCCCCTCCTGATACCATTCCATTTCAGATCGATGTGTCCGTTAACAATCGTAAGCTAAGGCTGCTAAAAAATGGAGTATTGCAAAAACAATATCCGATCGCCGTTGGAAGAATGCTGTTCGGTACACCGGTAGGAAAATTCATCATCATTAATAAAGCCCCCAACCCCGGAGGCCCATTCGGTACGATGTGGATGAGTCTATCCAAGGAGCACTACGGCATTCATGGAACGAACGATCCCAGCTCAATTGGTAAAGCCGTCTCAAAAGGCTGTATTCGCATGCATAATCGGGACGTGGAGGAATTATCAAGAATTGTTCCAATCGGGACACCGGTTACGATTCATCCTTAATGTGTTTAGGAAATTATTATAAATAAGCCGACGGAATTATCCCATCGGCTTATTTTTCCGTAAACGTTAAAAATCACACTTGAACCAATTTTTTCTCCTGAAGTTGATACTGAATATCTGCAACCTGCTTTATGAACGCTTGATCATGGGATACAAATATGACCGTGCCTTCATATCCAGCCATGAATCGTTCCAATGCTTCAATGGCAGTGATATCCAGAAAATTAGTCGGTTCATCCAATAGCAGAATGTTGTATTCCCCTAGAAACAACTGACAAAGCTGGAGGCGAATCGCTTCTCCGCCACTTAAAGACTGAACGCTTTTCAGTATATCCGTCCCGGTAAACTGCATCGAATGCAGGACACTTCTTAAAAATCCTTCATCATATTCCGAGCGGTTCCCCAGGAATTGAAGTACCGCTTCATCTTTTGCAAATCTATAGCTCATTTGACGGAAGTAACCCATTTTCGCTTTTGGAGAAACCGTTAATCCGGCACCATTATTCGCAATATGGTGCAGCAAAGTACTTTTACCGCTGCCGTTGCTGCCTGTGATGGCTATTTTTTTACCGAGCGGCAGCTGGAAACTCACCTCATCCAATAATACGTTCCCCTCCACTTTAAGAGTCAGCCGGTCTGCCATTATCGGGAACTTATTATGCAATTCCAATTGCTTTGACTGGCGAAATACGATTTGCCTTTCCTCTTGTACCGCTTCCACTTCCTGAAGTTTTTCCACTCGATGCTCCATTGCCTTCGCTGCACGTTGTGCGGCTTTTTGGCTTGTGCCTTTCGATTTCGTCATAAACGTTTTATTCGGTTTTGCATTCGCCTCTTTTTTTGACAACCTTCCAGCTTGAGCGATTTTTTCAGCTTTTTTCATTTTTTCCTGTGCCGCTTTTTCAAGCCGGCTCTTTTCTTTAATGAATTGTTCATGAGCCTGCGTCTGTTGTTCACGTTTTAACTGCTTCTGTGCCATGTACTCGCTGTAATTCCCTGAATATACATGTACCTCGCCTTCATGCACTTCCCAGATCGTCGTGACGAGTTCATCCAGTATAGCCCTGTCATGACTAATCAAGACAAGCGCCCCATAGTAATAACGTAACTCATCAAGTAAAAACGAAAGGCCGTCATGATCCAAGTGGGTTGTCGGCTCATCGATTAGCAACGCTTCATTATAGTGGGTAAACAATTGGGCAAGCTTCAGCCTCGTTTGCTCACCGCCGCTTAGCGACCCTGAATTTCGCGGAACTGCCAATTTTCCCAGTAACGCTGGATCAGCTTCAGCAACAGCAGGCGCTTCAACTTGCTCAAAATAGCCGCGATCAACGTAAGCCTTTACTTTTCCGCTTGTCGGTTGAATTTCTCCAGCAAGTAACTTCAATAACGTACTTTTTCCTGTACCATTTTTCCCGACGATGCCGATGCGGTCAAATTGATGTACAGCCAACCGATCAATCTTCAATATCTCTTTATCTAAATAAGTCACTTCGACATTTTCTAATTCAAAACATATTTGTTCCATATTCGCTACCTCCGAAATTTGTGATTTCGTATCGATAGCTTGGATCGATACGAGCTTCTATTTCAAGCCCGCATCAAAAGAATAATAGAAATTGCAATGTACATTCCCCCTATTTTATAGTCACCGCTGAACGATCTTCTAATATGAGCTCAACTCCCAAACTCGCATCAATAAAAAAGTAACATCATCAAGTTAAATCCCTCCAAAACAAAAAAGTACACAGAAGGGCTCTGTGTACGGAAAAATGGCATAGATATCCGGCAGAACGACAAACCCTCTACAACATATCCATCCTATACACACAGCAAATAACCCCTTATAAAAAGTGGTTTTTTCCATAATATGTGTGTATATCAGTATAATTGTAAAAATGCCACGTTTATCGCTCCTTTCAAATCTTGCCCCTATTCTAACCAGGATATTTCCAATAGTCAATGATTTTTTGTTTTATATAATGGATGATTAATAACTCTGGAGGTTTTTTATCAGAGGTTGGTAGGCACGTATCATGAAGGTAATGGGGAGACTGAAGAGGACAGCCTGACGTCGGCTGTTCTTTCTTGTTTTGATTTCAAAATTCCACTCCCTAAAAAGTAATTATCTTAATCAAGTTTTGCATGATATTATTAATAATTAAGTAGGTAAGAGCAATAGAAAAGGTGGAAATACATATGAAGAAGACAGTATTAGCTTTTACAGTAGCAGGGGCATTAGTAGGTTTAGGTGGGGGATACGCAATTGGTTTTCATAATGCGGACGAAATGCAAGATAAAAAGCAAGACCAAAAGATTATTGCAGAAATAAACCGTCTAGCGAAAATCAAGGAAATGCCAGTAATACAACTGGACAAGCAAACATCAGAGGTATATATGGGTAAAGAAAGGCGTATGGCTAATGAGGGTGAAGAGAATATCATTACCGAGACATTTGAAATCAGTGAAATCGAAAATGGGCATATCCGTGGCGAGAAAATAGAGGGCAAGGGCGAAGGCATTTACTATCAAACAGAGGTATTTACTACCATGGGATTCCATCCAAACTATGGCGACATATTCCGCGTGGGTTGGGAAGAGTCCGATTATGAAAACAAAGAATGGGACAAAGTTGTTGTACTCGAACAGCTGAAGTGAATACCTAAGATTAGAGAGTATTCCGGAAGGAGCGCTTGGTAGCAACCAATCTTATCCTGTCTGCGTTCGTCAAGAAACGGAAAAAGAACCACTCATCCCACCAAGATGGCAATGGTTCTTCTTCTGATTCTTCTGATTAAAAGTTATTAGTTGTGACCAACCACTCTTGCTAGTTGTCAGCCTCATGTTCCAGCATGGGGCTGTTTTTGGTTTATGTTAATATAAGGATATCATACTCCAACTTTTAAGTGAATATTCACAGGAAGATAGTCATAGTGATACATAGTTTGAAATTTAGCTAGTTACAAAAAAATGACAGGGGATTCCTCCCTGCCATCTAAATCAATTCATATTGATCGGCCAATAATAAAACACCAGTGTAACCATGATGACCATGACGCCGCTGATCATTAAATAAGCTGGGTATCTGCGGGTGATGTTCATTTCTTTTTGCTCGTCTATTTCAATTGGGGTTTGAAGGATATTTGCATAAAATTCCCTTTCTTCGATGGTGATCGTTCCATACTTGGAGCCAATGATAAGTGCGCCTATGCTTAAGATTAAACCAATGATGACAGGATTGAGGTAAACGGGAAGGCTTATTCCGAACATGCCGAGACTCTCTCCGAGAATGACGCCAACGAAGCCGAATACGATGCTCCAAAAGGCGCCTTCTTTCGTTACCTTCTTTGAGAATACGCTTGATATGGCAATCGGTCCCCATGATGCCGCAAATAGTGTAGCCGCAAAGTAGCCGATCCACATGACGGCAGGCGGCTGGAACAAGCCAATCAATAGAATGATCAAGCTGATCACGACCATGGATATGCGGCTGGCCCGTAATAGATGATGATCTGTGTATTCCTTTTTCCGTGATTGTTCCATGATATCCCGTGTAATGCTGCTTCCTATAATCTGCAGGAAGCTCGAACAGGATGATAAGGCCGCAGCCATGATGCCGCTGACGATGATGACCCCAAGCCATGTAGGGACAATATTCATCGCTGCCCAAATGAATACCTTTTCCGTCGGGGCGATATCTGCTTTAATGGTGGTGATTGTCGATATGCTGATATGGAGGAACAAATAAACGGTCAAAATGGATATCGTTGCCCACACGCCAGCACGGATGGCTACGTGTTCATTTTTTGCCATTAAATATCGGCTGCTTTGCCATGGACTCACGGCAATGACAATGCCCCAGACCAAGCCCATGATGACGGCCCAGGCCAATGCTTCCCAAGGAGTGCCCATCGTTGCGGCAGGTCCGGTAATGCCATGCCAGCTTAATAAATCAGGCCGTTCGGCCAGGTTTGCCGCTTTCATAACAGCATCAGGAAACCCGCCTGCGGATTTGATAATATAAGGAAAGCTAAGATACGTTGCGATCGAGAATAAAAAGAACATCACCGTATCATTGACCATGACCCCCTTCGCTCCTGAGAGAATGGTGAAGGATGAATACACGACCCACATGATCACCAGGGCCATTGGATAGGAAACACCAGAAACCTCGGCCAATAAAACGGCTGCCCCTTGAGTAACGGCAACCAAGTATGCAGCGATACCGAGAATCGTCGTGATCGCAGCTGCCAGCCTTACCTTCTTTGAATGAAAGCGATTACCAAAAAATTCAGGAACGGTCAATGATTTGCTTCTTCTTAAATACCTGCCAAACAGGAACACTCCGAATATATAGCCGCTTGCATTAAAAATCACGAGGATAAGCAGCAGGATCGGATACCCTTCATAGGAAAATCCCGCTTCTCCCATGAATGATACAGTACTTAGGAAAGAGGCAACAAGCGTACCCGTAATCATCAATGTGTTTCCGCTTCGACCAGAAACATAGTACTCCTCTGAGCTTTTCACTTTCCTGAATAAAAAGATACCGATCGAGACATACACACAAAAGGATATGATAATACCAAGGAGAAAGGCCACTTACATCCCCACCTTTTCAATCGGATCTTTTGCTTTTATTTCTTCTTGATTTCTTTTCATTTTTACTAGGAAAACCTTCGTGATCCACCCCATGACAATTAAGGAACCCCCATAGCTTAAAGAGAAAATCAGCTCGCCCATTTCTTGACCCCCTTATCAAAATAGAAATAATCAATCATTTAAATATGCAATATCCATACCAAGTTTTTGAATATTCAGATTTTATTAGGGGTTAATTTATTATTAATCGTCATGATAGCTAAATTGGTATTTGCCCAGTTTGCGCATGATCGTCGTTTGGCTGACCTCCAGGGCCTTGGCCATTTTTCTGGTTGATTTATAGGTGGAAAGGGCCTGTGACAATAATTGTTTTTCCGTTTCCTCTAACGCTTTTTTCAAGGGAATGATTCCTGTTAAATTGACCAGTGCCGTATCTTTGTAGGTTAAATCGGAAGGCAAATCCTCTATCGTTACGATAGGCTTTCTAGCCGTCACGACGATTTGTTCTATTACATTTTCCAACTCCCGAACATTGCCCGGGTAATCCTGCAGCTGCAGAATTAACTTGGAATGATCATCAATCGTGATGGATTGACCGTATTTTTCATTGAATTTCTTCAGAAAATAATCGGTTAATAATAAGATATCTTCCTTCCGCTCACGCAGCTGCGGTATTTCCATGGGAACGACATGCAGCCGATAATATAGATCTTCGCGGAACTGATTATTCCTGATCATTTGCTTCAAGTCTTTATTCGTGGCGGAGATGATGCGAATATTCACCTTTTTCTCCTTCGTTCCACCCACCTTCATGAATTTTCTGTCCTGGACCAGATGGAGGATTTTCACTTGGATGTCGAGCGGCATTTCCCCGATTTCATCAAGAAACAATGTGCCGCCATCAGCACTCTCAACAAGCCCCTTTTTCCCGTGCTTATTAGCTCCCGTAAATGCACCGCTTTCGTAGCCAAATAGCTCGGACTCAATTAAAGCCGATGGAATCGCGCCGCAATTCACTTGAATGAAATTCTTATCCTTTCTGCTGCTGAGATCATGAATGACCCTTGCTAAAACCCCTTTTCCGACACCGGTTTCACCATGAATGAAGATGGAAGAATCCATCGGGGCGACTTTTTCAGCTAATTCCAAAACCTTTATCATCTTATTCGAATTTGTAATGAAGTTATTGAACGTAACGGTTCTCGAATTTTCATGCTGGGCCCGCTGGTTCCTAAGCTTCACTCTGTTCAATTGACTCTTCATCTCAACCAATTCCGTGATATCCCTGGAGTTCGAAACGATTCTATATAAGTTCCCCTCCTCATCAAAAATCGGCTTCGCTGTGCTGAATACCGTCAATCCATGCGGATAGGTTTGCTCCGCCGAATGGATCGCTTTCGTTTTCATCGTTTTTAATGTAACCGAATTGACGATCAATCCCTTTTCAACCAACTCATTAATGTTCTTATTAATAAAGGCCTCCGGCGGCAGCCCTGTAAGCTTCTTGCACGCCTCACTCACGAATAACGTATCCCCGTTCGCATCCGTCACGAATATTTCATCATAGCTGGAATGCAGGATTTGCGTGAGCTCCTTTACCTTCTTTCTTGTTACCTCCAGCTCTTTCTTTAGTGATTCATTTAGACTGATTAAGCTCTTCATCTTCTTTTTAAGCAGCATTTCCCTGACTTCGGAGATCGGATGGCAGCTATATTGGTTATCATTATGTTGAATCACAAAATCATAGGTGCTCATATCCTCTTCACTTAGCTTATCTAAATCATCAACGACGACAAACGATGAATTAAGATAAGCCGTGATTTCCTGATTTTGACCATCGCTATCCAATCTCTTCAAAAAGAAACCTTCATCCAATATGCCGAGGATCTCCAAGTGATTTTTCATGACAATAAAAGGTGAAGAATTAATCTTCAGCAAGGATTTTACATCCAAAATAGAAATATCGGAAAATACAATTAGTGATTCCTTTTTTACTTCCATCACATCACCCCATATTTTGATTGCGAACCGATTTTGTTACACTTTTTTATACGTTTAAAAGTAAGTGACCCTTTCATAAGCAACGAATGCCTCTATATCAACCAATCTAATGCTGAACCTTTTATGAATCACCGCTTTCCAAAAAAGGTTCAGTTATCTATATATAAAATACTATACTCATGAGCCATACCCTCTTTATCCAAGTAAAAAAACGAATATGAAACCACATTCCCCAAACGGCATGGTTATTGCATATTGAACCTGTATAGGGATAGGTAGGGGGCGAATGGATGCCCTCTATACTCTCATTCTATCTAACATTAGGGAGTGGTCATGTATATGGCACAATTCAAGAATCTGTTTACCCAATTAACGATCGGTTCTACTGATTTAAAAAACCGGATCTTAAGTACAGCACATCAAACAAATCATGTCACGGACGGAATCCCCACTTCGGATATGGTGGCCTATCATGAAGCCCGCGCTAAAGGGGGCGTCGGATTGATCATCCTTGAAGCGGCATCCGTACATCCATCCGGCATGCTTACGTCCAAAACGATTGCCGGATATGACCAAAGAATCGTCGATGCCTACAAAGAGCTTTCCGAAACGCTCCATAAGTATGGAACGAAGGTTTTCTCGCAGCTATTCCATGGCGGACGGGAAGTCGTATCGAGCGACTATCGAAATGCAGCATGGGCGCCATCGGCCGTTCCCAGCCTGCGCTTTGGCGTGATGCCAAAACCAATGAGCCTAGAGGATATTGAAGGAGTGATTGAAGGGTTCGCCCATTCAGCACAGCTGGCAAAGGAAGGCGGACTTGATGGAGTGGAAATTTGCTGTTCACACGGATATCTTCCTGCCCAGTTTTGGTCACAGCATACAAATAAACGCACCGATCACTATGGCGGGTCTTTTGAAAATCGGATGCAATTCATCGTGAAAATCTTGGAGAAGGTATGGGAAAGAGTCGGGGAAGACTTTACCGTTGGCATTCGCATGAGTTCAGATGAACTGACGATGGACGGGACCACGATGAAGGATTCCGTGCAAATCGTTGAATACCTCGCGGAGAAAGTCCGATTGGATTTCATCAATGTCACAGCCGGAGATTCAAGTACCTTCGAGGGATCAACCCATATCGTGCCGCCATCACCGATAAAGCATGCTTACTTATCACCACATGGATTCAAAATCAGGATGGCAGGAGCCGTACCGGTCTTTGTCGGTAATCGAATCGTCGACCCCGTTGAAGCTGAGCAGATCGTATCAACCGGAAAAGCCGATGTCGTCGGAATGACCAGGGCCTTAATCGTCGACCCAGACATGCCCAACAAAGCAAAAAGCGGCGACCTGCAAGCAATCGATGCATGCATCGGCTGTTTACAAGCCTGTATCGGTCACTATCATAAAGGACTGCCAATTGGCTGTGTCCAAAACCCAACAACAGGTAAAGAGGCATGGATATTGCCAGAATTAAAGAAACAAAGAAACAAACAGAATGTCCTCGTCATCGGCGCAGGACCTGGCGGATTACAGGCAGCCATAACCGCGGATTCACTAGGTCATTCCGTTACACTAATCGATCAAAGCAAATACATCGGCGGCCTGCTTCGCACCATGCGCAAAGCACCGATGAGGCATGAACTCGCAGAATCTATGCTCGATAACTACTCCCGGAAACTGATGAGAAGCAATATAAATGTGCAATTAGGTAAAACAGCCACCGCCCAGGAAATATCCGAATCAAAACCGGACGCCATCATATGTGCAACCGGCTCACGGCCCTATACACCAGCCATCGAAGGAATCGATGACCCACGAATCATCATGAGTGATGACCTCTACAGCTCAAACAAAAAAGTCGGGGAAAACGTACTCGTATTCGACTTTGGCGGCGACTGGCCCGGCATGGAAGCAGCCATCTACCTAGCCGAAAAAGGACATGGAGTCACACTCATATCATCACGACTGCACATCGGTGAAACCGTCCACCAATATCTCAGGAACGAATACCTAAAAAAACTATACAACCTAAACGTCACACTCCTACCCCATTACGACATCGGGGCAATCAAAAAAGATCACGTCATCATCCGGAACCTATTCACCCAACAAAAACAAGAACTAACCAACTGGGACTCCATCGTCCTCTCCCTTGGCCGCATACCCAACACAGAACTATTCGAAGAAATGAAAGGCCATGCGCCTATTGTGAAACAGATTGGGGATTGCCTTGGTCCGCGGACGATAGAGGAAGCAACGCATGAGGGGATGATGAGTGTTATTAGTTTATAGGGGGGAGAGACATTCCTTGGGGGGATGTCTCTTTCTTGATCATATAGGTCTGGCACGACTGGCTCATTGACTTTAATCTTCTTATCTAACTCTGTGTATAAAAGAAGGCTGCCATTATAATTTCCGGAGCACTCTGTCTCTGTTAAGTAATTATGAAAGACTCCTATATTAAACTATCATTTAAACTCCTTAAAAAGGCATCTAATTCTTCTTCTGTTTTAAATTTAAAAGAATACCCATAATTTATTGGAGTTTGTCCTTTATTTAATTTCTTAGGAAATTGTTTTAAGGCAGTACTATGGTATTTACCATTACTTTTAAAATTCAAATTATTTTCGACAGTATTTGGATCCAATACAATACTTATTTCTTTATTAGTAAGTAAGTATAATACTTCTCCATTTTTTATACTTTTAAATTCTGTAGCCTTACTGGTTGCCTTTTTAAAATTAAAAGTATTTCTTTTAAAAACCCTATATAATATCGCCATTTCTTCACTTATTGTCATTTTATCTTCTTCATTTAATTCGATTTGCTTTACTCCCAATACTTGTTGATTTTCTTGAGAGGATGCCAGAATTTCTTTTTCAGCGGTTGCAGCTATTTCCAATTGCTGCGGGCTGACGGCTTCAGTTATAGCTGCCTCAGTTTGCACCCGTTTCTTTTCCTCTTTTATAGCTTCCAACTGACGTTGAACCTCCAACCACATCTCATCCATCTTTTGCATAGTCTGATCTACATATGGTTTGATTAAGACATCTAAATCCTTCGCTTCTAATGGATTAGTAGTTTCTTGAGCCGTCTTAATAGGCAGCTTGTAAATAGGTTCTTCAAAATCATAGCTTACGTATACTTGCATATACCAAACACTGATCTCAAATAGAAATTTGTGAACCTGAAGCACATCAGTAATGTTCACTTCTTTTATATCATGTGCCGCTTTATTTCCTTTCTTTCTGATCCATTCTAATTTCAAATAAATATCTTCTTCAACCGCATTCTGACGATATAATTTATGTATTCGTTCTGAGTGCTTGAGCGGATAGATATCCTCAAAACCCTCTTCTTTGCTAATAATTTTAACCAACTGTTCTGTAAATAAACGAGCCTGTATCAATGACGCAAGCGGTTGATCCAACAGCTGATTTTCAATACGGCAAACAAGCTCGAATAACTCACTTGAAAATTGACCAACGAACTCAAATAAAGAATGATTATGCATATTTACCCCTCCTGTGGCCTTACTTTTCAAACATGATACCTATTCATTTTTTAATCTAGTCTTATGTGAAATACCATTTGATTTTACCATATCTTCAAAAACGATAATGACAATATACTTTCAATTTCACCTTATATTTCTTTAAAATAGAATGTTAAGATCCTTCTTCTTCCAAAGTATTTACCTGCCATCTCATCAGTTAAATAAGTGAGAATTTTTATATATTAATATCCTCATTTATAAATAAAAGAAGCCCTCTCCACAAATCAAATGGGTTAGGCTCCTTCACAATGTGCTGATTTTTGCAGTAGCTTTACAACTGTATAGTGGTTCAAAGTAAACCAAGAACTTCTCTTAATACTTTAGAAGGCTGATGAATTAATAAATCTGTACACAATACTCGTTCTTGACTATCATTTCTAATGGATAAGGTTTGTTTCTCTTTGTTCAAATGGATTTCGATTCCTTTAAAAGAAAAAGTCACTACTCCTAAGGCTTCGTCCAAAACCTTGTTATCCAGGTTAATCTCTATCTGATCTGAAATCCTTCTCAGCATCCTCCAAAGTGTGGTTTCCTGCTTGTTTTTCATGTACAGCTCAGGCAGCTCTTTCGCCTCGTTTAGTATTGAAAGAGTTGTCATCATATACGTTGCTATGCCATATTTCACAGGACGGATAACCTGCTTTGTATTCTTCCAAACCTCCACAAAGAAACGGACAGTATCTTCTTCAGTAGCAATTCGCTTGATTTCTCCATACTCTCTAACACCGTTCTCCCCAAGCCCTGAAGTCATATAAAGTGCGACATATTTTGCTTCTTGCCAGCCCTTTTTTAGGCTATTAACAGGGATCTGATAGTAGCCCTGCTGAATAAAGTCTCGATAAATTGCTTCGTTCGAAACCGTTCCGACAAGTACTTTTTCTTCTAATGTTGATTCCCATTCCTCTTTCGTTCCCCTAGGTAATATCCCTTCACGCTGTATTTCCTCAGGACTTTTTTCAATGAGGCACTCTATGAATCGCTCGACCATATAGGTAGCGTTTGGTAAAAACGGCAACCCACCAATATTAACTTGATCTATACTTTTATAAAAATGATGGTCTTCATAATTTTGCTCATCTGACCAAGGAAATAACACATACGCTCCAAAGGCAGTCCGCTCATATGGACCATTACTCATGGTAACGAGTGAATCCCTATAGCGGTGCATCGTATTAATATCGTCTTCCACCGGTCCCGGCGTTTTATAACGGGATTGATAATAGCTTTCA
Source organism: Peribacillus sp. 05N428 (assembly GCF_056397085.1). Lineage (NCBI taxonomy): Bacteria > Bacillati > Bacillota > Bacilli > Caryophanales > Bacillaceae > Peribacillus > Peribacillus sp. 05N428. The sequence goes on from NZ_JBFTMS010000013.1 coordinate 32,661, forward strand.
GGTTGCGCATAATCAATTCGGTATTTGGCATCAAATACATAATTATAGCGTTGATTCTTGCCTTTTTTCTCAATCGTCAACATCGAGTCAGGCTTTTGAGGAATGGTCGGTAAATCTTTCTCATATTTTTGATAGATTAGTTCAATCTTTTCCTTAGTTACTGGGTGCTCAAAGACTCGTTTAGCAGTTCGGTTCGCCTCTAAATTCACAAACAGCCCATCACGGTTTACACTGACAATATCCTGACTCAACAGGGTATATTTACTGCTCAAAATTTGTCCTAGCTTTAAAAAAGTCCAGTATTCATATAAAGTAGCGACATCCTTAACAGACATTTGATAAAGCTTTCCTTGCAGCATAAGGCCTTTTGAGACAGTTAAATAAATTTGAAAGGCATCACGATAACCTGGTGCCATTTGCAGGACCAAACTCATTACCGATCGATCAAGTCTGCCAATCGAGCGCCAAAAGACATTGTTCTTCCTTGACTCAAGCTGCTGTTTCATTTGATTCAGCCGTAACAGAAGTTCCGCATCAGGTTCTTCCTTCCAACGCTTATTCTTATTCATTAAAGCGCCCAACAAATCATCAAACTTATGAATCAGCCTGTCCATCATCCATTTCACATAACGATTTTCCATCGTATCGTAACGCAGCTCTTTTTTAGGCTTAACCCCTTCACGCGGCATCATCGTTTTCCCATGGATTCTAATTCCATTCTCCACTTCCATAAAAGACTGACTCCGTTTTTGCAAATACTTCCGTGTATAAGAATCAGTCTTGCTGAGTTGATCGCCGCGCGCTTTTACATATGATGTTTCTAATATATGATGCGGCTGCCTCTCGATTCGATTTACAGCCTGAATAAACTGCTTAAAATGCTTCGTCATCAAACGATAGAATTCAGCCCTGCTTGGCTTGCCTTCAAGCTTGATGTTTGCCCCTAAATACGTTTTCCGGATAAAGTGAAAAGCCAAGTTATAAATCTCATCATTCACTTCCTCAAGCAGCTGTCGATAATCTTTCTGATAATCCAATTTAACCGGAAAGATTTCAAGTGTGACTTCCAATAAAGTTTGTGCACCTGAACGAACTTCAAAAGTCGTATACCCTACCTCATTTTGAAATTGGAGATTCCCTGTTAAAAGCGACATTCCACTCAATTCGATACGAGATATTGCCTGTCGTAATATAGGATGTTCATGGTAAAAGCCCAGTTCTTGATTTTGTTTTGAAATTATTAGCACTTGATAGGTCCCATTTTCAAAGAAAATCGGCCGCACCTGCTGGGAAACAGTTAACTTTCCTGATTCAATATCATAGACTTCAACACTTTGAACGTCTTCTCCTGAAACAGAAAATTGCATGACATCATGATAATCCATCTTACGATACTGCTTTAGCCCCTCATATCGGTGATGATATGGCTTTCCCTTAATCACCAATGAAAATGCTTCTGCCTCTATTTTGACCAAGTCGACATCATCAGGAGATCCAGAAGGATGTGAAGCCATCATCTCGTAACCTCCTAAGCATCTCTACTACTTTAGCGGTACTTTTTGGATATCTCGCCGTACGTATACTGATTTCATTACTTTCCTCATCATCGATATATTCTTTTGTAGTAAACAAACGATATAAACCCTCTAATAGCCTTTCTACCCGGGTATCACTGCCTGAAATACGCGGCAGGATCTTTTGTAAAATACAATGATCAAATGCAATCTCAAAACTCATCAATTCACTGTCTTCGTTATAAGCAAGATAAAAACATATCTCATCCCGAACCCGATAACCGATATGGGCATTGGTTAGCTGCAAGGATTTATTGATATCTTCCAATTCAGCGGTAACCTTTTTAACAAGCTCCTGATTCCCCAAATAAAGATCCTTCAAGTGCAAATATTTGGACCTGAACATATTATCCTGAACCAATTTTGGTTCCACTTCCACCTGCTCTTCCAGAAATACAAGATTCGATAATTCCACCCGGTTGAACTCAATCGTATTAGCCCGGTCGAGCACCTTTTTACTAAAAGGATGTGTCGTTTCATCCATATTGACCGTCCCAATAACATAAAGGTTCACAGGCAGCCTAATATCCCGCTTAGACATTTCCGCAGAAAGAAGGGCAGACGTAACCATCTTCCCATTCTCCCTCTTACGGCTCTCCATCACGCTCAACACATCGCTAAAATAATGCTCCACCCGTGCTAAATTCATCTCATCCAACAATACAAAATAAGGATCATCCGGATTCTGTTCCGCTTTTTCAATCACAGTTGTAAACGGACCTGGCTTAAAGTCTCCCTTAATATCCACATACCCAAGCAAATCCGAACCATCATTCCAATCAGGACGAATCGGAATCAATGCAAACTGTCCATTCTCCTCAGTAGCCCCCACGCTCTCCGCAAACCACTGAACAATCTTTGTCTTCCCTGTACCAGAAATACCGGAAAGGATAACAAATGGCTTTGTTTTCAGAGAAAGGAACAAATTGGTGACTTCTTCTTTGGTGTAGAAAAAACCTTTGGCTGCAATGTAAGCATGGATGTGGTTGATTAGATCTTTGTTACTCGCTAACCATTTTTCTTTTTCATATGTAATCTCATTACCCGGATCTGGGTTATATAAAGGATCTATAAGTGGAGAACTTTTAAATGCTATATACTCTTCATAATAACCGACCATCATTTTAAGATCTTGAACAAGCTCCGTTTCCGAAGGTAGGTCACCTAAGTTATATTCAATATAAGCTGCAGTCGAATCTGCATATTGTTTTGCTTTATTGCTATCTCCTATAAACATGTTATCATCTTTTTTCACTGAAGAATCCATTGTGATATGACCACGAATGTCCTTTTTGATTCTCAACATATCTTCTTTAGACGTTTCCGTAACGCCTTGACTAAAAGACAAATAAAGTCGCTTCATATCTTCACTAAAAAGGTAAACTAAGTAATACCCTCTTTGTGTAGAGTTCGTTACCTCATTATTTAAAATAGAAATCCACGGAACTGTTGCCCAATTACCTTTACCAGCAGAAGCTGCAACGGAATAGTTTTTATCATCAAGAAACGATAACTTACTCATCTCCTTTGGTACATCGTGTCTTATAAAGCTAGCAAAAGCATTTCCACCAAAACTCCCACTTTTTGCTGTTAGATATTCACTCGATATTTTCAGAAAATACTCTCGTAGTTTACTGTCCACTTTTTGCAACTCCTCATTAATAGGTATCCAATTTTGATCGACTAATTGAAGATTTTCAAGCCATGATAGTAGGTTATTTGTTCTTTTCTCGGCAACAGATTCAAGCATTAAGTTATCACCTTTAGAATTCCGAACTATTAACATACCTATCTCAATAAGAGCTGTTCTTTTTTCAACTTTAGAAAACCTTTTCATAATACTTAAGCACTCTAATGCAACTTGAAAATAATCTTGCATCAATACCAATTTTTCAAGGTATTGTTTTTTATTCTTACTAGTTAAGTACTCACTCATATGAGTTTGACTTATTTTATTTTTCTCGTTTATCAAACCTATTAATCTTAAGTCTTGGCGACAGCGAGACTTAAGATGATATATACTTCCGCTTATTTGTTCACTTAATGTAGACGGGTCATATTTGCCGTTATACACTTCATCAAGGAAAATCTCAAAGTTTTCATAATTATCGGCAGGTAACTGGTCTGTTTTAAATTCTCGTAGTTTTATAGCTGGCTCCTCAGCTAAATGGATTACTTCAACAAAGGGAAGCTTAGATATGAGAGTCATATTTAATATAGAAAAATCTTTGGTCAAAACAAAGTCCGAAGGAGAAGCAGTTCTTACTGAAACAAACTCATACCAAGCTTTTAATATAGTATTGAAAGGGATTTGTAGATCCCGCTCTTTCCCTCCATCGAATTTATTGACTGTAATATCTATTACATTTTGGTTGATGCTTTTTATGTAAATAATTTTTGAACTTAATGTATTTACTTGTTTTATGTCTTTTATTAATTCTATTAGTATTTTCTCAATAACCATAATTATCCCCTCACAATTCTCTATCACTCTAAATTTTATCTCCTATTAATAGTACTATACCTTACTTAGAATAATCATTTGTCTATTTGAAAAAAGCGAGCTATGAATGATGAATCAAAACATTATTCTGAGAGAATACTCCTTGAATTATTTATACAAATATAAATTATTTCAGGTTAAGATTCATTTTATATAACACCTATTATTTAAACAAAGACATAAATCTGATTTGTGAATTGGGTTTAATGATTTTAAATCGACAAAGTAATCAGTTTTATATGGATCATAAAAAATCGGTCTATATTCAGATGTTAAATTACATTCTTCATCAGAATAAGTTCCAATTACATAAGCATGAACCCTTTTGTGAAGAGTGTTTCTGACTCTTTCTTGTCCCTTTTTGTATACTTTAAAATCAACGTCATGTAGGATAAATCCATCTCCATGAGCAATGACTATTTTGGTCTTTAAATCTTGAATAGAGAAGGTTCCTGTGTGTAAATTCCGATATACTCTTATTTTTTGTCCTATTTCTAGAACATGACCATTCTTTACATATAACATATTAACACCCTTGCAGATAGATTTTATATCTGGTTATGTATTATTATTTATTCCCATTATATGTATGACTTATTCAAATGGTGAGTACAATAAAAAACCATGATTTACTCAATCATGGTTTTTTACTTTAATATCGTTTACAACAGTACCTTAATTGTTATGAGAAAGAACAAACACATGGAACTGTTTCATCTTTTGTTTTCAAGAATTTTTCTACACCTTCTCTATCCATTTGCTCTCTATATTCCCTTAATGTAAAGGGTCCTCCATCTTTTTTCAAGATAGACACGTTCTTTTCAAAGTTCTTACGAAAGTTCTCTTCCATTTCTTCTTGTAAAGCATATCTATCCGGCCAAATTTTGTATAATTGTGCGTAATGTTGATAACCGCCCCTTACACAGCGGCCTCCACAATTTGCATGTGAAAAGCCCATTTCATACATTCTTGGTAATTTTATTCGCCATTCTCCTTCAATTATACCTTTAGCATCAATATCTTCTCTAAAGGTTTCAATCATAGGAAACCTAGTCTCAATAGGTTCAAGGGGACGGTGGCTATAAAATTCCTTCAAATTATCCGCTCGATGAGACTCATGAGGACCAATTCCAAAGTAAAGGATCGGTTCCAAGTTATGTTGATCCCTCAGCTCTTCTAAGAAAACAATAGTTTGATAGACTTTTAGCTCTTCTGAACATTTCGCCAACCTTGAATTTCCCAAAAATCTATAGTCATAAAAAACTTCTTCTGGAGTTCTACCATCTATTCGTTCAGTTATTTCAAGTCCAATATAGTCAGAAACCTCATCCATAAATCTATAATTATCGTCATCTTCCCACAATGTATTAGTAAAAAAAAGTATACAATTTTCTTTCCCATGCGCTTGTACCATTTGATAAGCAACATAGGCGCTTGCAGCGCCCCCGCTAAACATAGCTACATGTACTGGTTTTCTATCCAACACAAGTCACCTTCTCTATTCTACAAATTGATCAAACAAACTATAAACAAGATACTCTACTTCCTCTTTTGGTACATTACGTCCTGCATTACGAATCATCCGCTCAACATTTTTATAAATTGTTTCGGACTTTGTTGATAAACTTACTTTATTAAGAGTCTTTACTATTCCATTATATTGGATCTCTATTTGATTACCAGTATTTAGATTGTGAGTGGATGTGTCCTGGAAATCCGATTTAATTTGTCTAAGAAACATTTCTGTAGTGATATCAGACCAATTGGATAGTTCAATACCTAAGTAAGAGTAGGCAAACTCTTCAATCCAATTCTCTAATTGATCTAAATTAATTATACTTTTTACAAATTTATTTTTCTTCCTTACTTCTCCATTATTGTCCTGTGCCCATGAATGTAGTTGATCAAATGAGACTACACCTACTATTTTAAAAACTTCATGACATAGGACTTTCTTAAATTCCGTATAAGCCACTTCTATTTTTTTCTTTTCCATTAAAAGTACGTCAATATTATTATTATATCTCTCATATAACTTCCTAAAAGTTTCTTGAGGATTTATCTCGCTTTTTCTAATAATTTCTTTTAACCACAATATATTCTCATTAAGCTTCGATGTAGTTTGAGTATATCTTGGTAGACTTCTAAGCCAAGAAAGCATTGCGTTATTCAAACGAATAAATTTAGGCTTGTTCTTAATTAAATCATTCTCATAATGACTAAAAGTATTTTCTAATGATAAGAAGAACTCTTCGTATTGCTGATCAAATTTATAATAAACATATTCATATTCATTAGCTTCCTCAAACATTTTATATAAAATTTCGCTTGTTATCCCAGCTATATACATATCATTTCTATAGAACATCAACTGATCCCATCTATCTCTCAATAACGAAACAACAAATATAGGAATTAAAGGGGCCCTAATCCCAAAAGGTTCTCTTTGTAAAATATTCGAGAGATCGCTTAGACTACTAGTTGGATTTCTCTCTAAATAATTTACCAATCTTCCCCTTAGCTCTTTTAATTCAATAGAACCTATACTATCTAAACTTCCTATATCAAAATTGTTGTTTTTAAATACCGTGGCATAGATTAAATAATCTGGCCCTTGCCCTTCTATAGAAAGACAAGGTTCAGTGCAATTATTGATCACTTTATCTAAGACGGTGTATCCTGCTTTACGCTGCATGGTATTAATTTTTCTTCTATTAAACGAATCATTTCTGACTTCTGGGGTTAGTTTATAATTTTCGAACATAATATTACTTAACAATTTCTCTAAAGCAATTTCACTGTGAAGAGACATCTCATCGTTCTTATAGAGCCACAAACAATCAGAACTATAGCTTGTATACTTATCAATAAAATCCCTGATTGAGAACTCAAGATCCTCTTTCCATAATATCAATTCTTCTTTTAAATATTTATCCTCCTTTAATAATTCAACATCATTAAGTAATTCATTAACTACTACAAGCTCTGTAACTTGTTCATCTATTGGTGAATAAGAGTATTTAGAAATACAGTAAATAAAATATTCTTCACTAGGATCCTTTAATTTTTCTTTGACATATTCCAGATCATTTAAGGATTCTAGTATGATATAAAAAACTATAGCATCTGATTTTTTAATCTCTTTATATTTTTCTCTCCAGCCTTCATTCTGTAAAATTTCTGAGCTAAATAGAAACTCTATTTCGGCATACCGAGTCATGCTTTTTTCATCATTATAATCATTCGATAAGAAGAATCGTTTAGTTAATAAGCTTTTTAAAATCGATTCTCTTAAATTGCGATTAAGTTTGATAAAAGGCCGTCTTTCTTTTATAAGTTCTTCAATAAAGAATGAACTACCCTCTATTAACTCCCAATACCCCAGTACTCTATTAAATCTAATCGCTTTTATAGATGATAACTTTGTAAGAACATTGGTTAATTCAGTTCGTGTTTTATTCAAAGCAAATTGTAAAAAGTCTGTCGTCAACTTGAATTTAGATTGTAAGCCTGCCATTTCCCATAGCGTAATGAATTTTATTACATCCAAATTATTCTCATCTTCTAGTAATGAGGGAGCTTTATGAATGATGCTTTTGTATATCTTCATTGCTTCATAGCCATCACTACTAGTATCTACTTCATGTAAGGAAGGGAAAAAGTAATTAAATAAATGGGATGGAAGATAGTATCCGTCATTTTTATTGAGATGATTAGTTAGTCCACCGGTTTCACTACTTTCTAAAAATGTGAATAACGTTCTTTCATTTTGACCAAAGAAACTAGATAAATATGGCAATAAATATAGGGTCACTGGATGTATTGGATACGTTCCTTCAATAATGATCTTTTCAACTTCTTGTTGATTCAATTCTGGAAATAAAGGGTATTTTCTTAATTTGTCGATCAAATCCGGTATGTTCTCACTTTTATTAAGCCTATTCATGTTTACATCATTAAGGTAGCTATCTGTAATTCTAATGAAAGTGAAACGATCGCTTTCTACATAGTAGGTCCTAAATCGCTTTTCAATTCTTTGAAATTCATTCTTATATTCTTCATTTAACAAACCTAAATATTGTGCTAAATTACGATGTGTAATTAAGAGTAAATGCAAATTATCTGCTGTATTATTAGTCAATTCAGCAAGATCTTGTAAATCCTGCATAGTTTCATGAACAAGATGTGGCTCGATTGTTTGTAGCATTCTTCCAAACTCATCATAGGCAATCAATAAACCAATATTTTTTTTCTTTAATTCATATAGGACAAACTTAATTTGATCAATAAAAGATTCCTTATAATCCACAACAAACTCAGAACCAGAAGTTAATGAAGGGAATAATTCAATAAACCAATTAATTTCTTCTTTCTCTTGGTTTAGTACTCCCAATCTCCATGTATCTATATCTTTTCCATTATCTTTTAGGATTTTTTTAAAAGCCCGATATGTTGAAGGAAACTCCTGAGACCATAAATCAATAGTTTGAATGATTTTCCCGTTTTGCCCTGGAAGAGTAATATCAATCTTATTTTCATTAATTGTTCTTATGATTGAACTCAAAACGGACTGTCTAAATCTCCCTTCATTCCCGTTCAGAGCAACTGTTAAATATTTTGTATCTATATTATTAACCTCATGCAATTCATCAAAGATATCGTCATGGACCTTATTGAATTTCTTTGATAATGCACTGAAAGTTCTCTTATCAACTTTCTTTGATACAAGCCCCGCTACAATGGTAGCAATTAGTGATTTACCCGTTCCATAAGGACCGATAATAATATGAGATCTAATTTCTTTTCCAGTGAAACCCCCTAAGAGGCCTAATAAAGATTCGGCGTGAGAGGGTGTAGGTAGATACCGATTTATAAATTCCTTTTTACCTAAGTCGAATTTTATATTAACGCTTGTTTTAAATGGAGCCTCTTTTACTATCATTTAATTACTTCCACCTTTCGGCTATACTCTTCTTGTAAAAAGTGCTGTGGAGTAATATTTGGGATTCTAATTAAATCTAAATTGTTCGTTCGAATAAAACTTACCGGAAACTTTGGAAGTAAAGTTAATTGATTCAAAGCATTCACTATTGAACTTCTGCTAATATTGAAAGTTTTCCCCCATAGGCCAATAGAATTTACTAAATCATCCACACTGACAGTATCTACATCATTGTGAGATTTATAATCCAATAAGACATACATTAAAGCAGTTAGACCAATATGATTATAATTAGACGCCTTTTTGTAAATAACTCCTTTTTTCTCTTCCACTAACCCGAGTTTATGCAAGGGACTTTGAATGACTTCTTCAGGGTCGTTCACATTTTGTCCCGCCGTATATAGCCTAACTAGACAATCAATATCACGTTTTAATGATTTCTCTGAAACGGTCTTTTTTTCTGTATCCTTGACCCATTTTATGAGCTCATTTAGAAGATTGTCTTTAGTTGAAACCGTTTCTTTGTATATATTAAAATACCAATACCAAGTAGAAGAAGGCTCAATATCCTTAACCAATTGATAATGTAAAATGGATGCTGTTTCTGGATATTTTATGAATTTATCGTATTCAAAAACTAATTTACCAAGTTCAGTTATATGATGCATTTTCTTTCTATCAGCAGTATATACTTCTGAAACAACACCTGTTGCAACAACCCAATAACGTAGAGATTGAACCATATTTTTACCAAGTCCAATTTTTTCAAAAGCATCTTTATCATAGAAAAATCTTTCATCAGTAGTCAAATGTTTAATACCCTTGTTTAACCATCTATCCCTTAAATAAAAGCTTTGATGTTGCCCATATGCCATATCTCATCTAACGCCTTTCTGATTTTCACTGGAGAACGATTTCCAGTGATTGATTTGTTGCAAAGAAGACATCTAGAATAAATCTAGATGTTCTCACCGTCTATTTCTTTATAAAGTAACTTAATAACACTTCTTCTTATGTATACTCATCGTATATTTTTGAATGATTAGGCAATAAAACCCAAGATTACATAAAAAAGTATTAATTACCATTCCATACCTATATCACCTTTTTTACTAAAAAATAGATATATTTTTAATTTAACCAAACTTCTGATATATTTTCACTGTGAATAAATACCATGAATCTATAAGACTTTCTTTTTTTTTGATTTATCAAGAAGGAAATCCATACAACCTACCAATCAATGTAACCTTGACAGCTATTTTTTTATCAAAATAAATGTTAATATTATACATCTATCTTTTTGTATGGCATGTATTCATCCCATTTTAATATTCTAGTTGAGTGTTAAATGACACCACAAAAACACTGCCATTCCCCACTATCAGCTGTTGCCTCCTATTAGTATCCATATCATTTATAAGAGAGCAAGTAAGCTTTTGCTTATAAAAAGGTATTGGCAATCTCCAATGCTTCCTAACTATCTTGATTAATTCCAGAAAGACAGTTAGTCCAAATAAAGCATCTAGAAACTCCTTTCTAGATGCTTAAATAAAACTGATTAAATATTTACCTTCATTAATGATACTAATTTATCATAACATAGTTCCTTCTGCTCATCTGTCAAATTTTCGAACAAACTAATTACTCCATCCACTGAAAGTTCATTTAATCTTAGCATAATTTTTTCACGCATAGTTTCATAAGCATCCATTGTATCTTGACTAAGAAAATGTGGTGTTATTTTTGTATCATTGAGCCAAGTAGTACATTTTGAAACATCCCAGATTATTTCTGTATCCGAATCTTTCAAGTGTTTTTTGCACCATTTAATTTCCAGTTCATTAATCTGATTAATCATTGAGTTTCTGAAAGAACTTATTATCGGAAGGAAATCAATATCTGAATCAATTTCGGACCACTTATTCTCTAAGACTTGTAGTTCTGTAAATAATTCAATTCGATTATTTTTAGTTACCTTAACTTTTTCTATGTCATTTAAAAAGTTTTGAACTTCATCTGCACTCTGTTCGATATTTACTTTATCTTCTTCTTTTAACTGTTTTTGCAATAATACCTTAGCCTTTTTCAACACTGCTTCGCATGTTGTTATATCAGTTAAATCAAAGAAAGCATCATCAACTTCTGTTATTTGTTGTGTTAATTTATTAATGTAGTTTGATATTTGATCTACTCTCGGCTCTAGCTTATCTAGGTAGCTATCTAAATAATTACGATCTACATTATGACCTAAAATGAAGTCAATTAATTCTTGTCCTTCTTTCTTCAAATCTTGTAGCTGTTCAAAACTTGTATTATCATTAGGAGTACTCTTCCTAATGTAATCCATTACAGTTCCATTAATATTTTGAAGTTTATGAACAATTGTTAGATCATCTAATATCTTTTCTAACTTTGACTGTGTAAGCCTTGCCTCTTGCTTATAGTCATATTTATTAAAGTACCCGATTGTATTTTTTACCCACTTTTCAAACAAAGTTACTTGTCCAATATTTTGGCATTTAAGCTTTAATAACCAATCACTAAATTCTTTTTGTATGAATTGGTGTGATTTATTTGTTAAACTTGTAGAGGTTTCAACATGATTCTCGTTATATATATATATTGTTGATTTGTCTATATAACCATTAATATCCTCACATGCCTCAATTACTTCAAATAATTTCTTTATATCTTTTTCTCGAACCGCTTTATCGTAATTCGCACGTAACGACCCTATAAATTTTGATGTCTTCTCAAAGAGATTCATACCCATCTGTAGAATCATTTCAATATGTGTAACTTTATCTTGTAATTCTTCTGGAATATCTTCTTCTATTTTCAACTGCTCTAGCTCCCGAAATAAAACCGGGCATAATTCTACATCATTATTTCTTTCCACCTTGGCATAGAGAGTTAAATATTTGGTAGAAAGCTCATCAATGTTTACCTTATATATAGTAGTATCTAACAGAGTTCTTATTCTTACTTCTTTATCTAAATATATTTCCTTTCCCCATTCTTCTAATCTCAAACGATTATCTTCAATATTTACTCTCGTTTCAATCTTCCGTTGTGCCAGATATACTGCTATTAATAAAGCTAGAGAATAGTCATTTAAACCATAAGGTGGTTTTTGATATTCATCAAAGATATCACTAACAATTAGTTGACCTTTTTCCGTTAAATATTTATCAAAACTATTAAATATTTTCCTGACTTTAATATTAGTAGGGGAGATAAGTTGATAATTATTATTGAGAACACCCCATGCGCCAACTTTTCCTTCAAATAGAATTTCTTCGATTCTATTTCTCATATCTGTCGTCTCTGAATGAACTATTTGATAATTCATTCCAGTAAGAATTAGTCGTGCAATTCTTGAGAGACTTTGCTTTGGTTTCGTCAATGTCCTATTCGCAAATCCTGTGAATGGGAAAGGTATTAAATCAGGATAAAGCTTATTAAATTCAGATTCAGTGAACACATTTAACCTTTGATTTATTTTAACTATCTCTTCTCCATCAATAATAAGTCTCTGGCTAGCTAAATTAATAAATTTATCTTTAACAATCATCTCAGTTTTGGAAATATAATCAGGAATAAACCGGGCATATTTTATTTTTTCTTCTTCCTTAAATAGTTTAGACACTTGATAGTCTAAAATAGCATTATAAAAGGCTTCTTCCTTATCATCTAAGATAAAAAAGGATATTGGAATTCTATCAAACTTTAACTTCTTCAGAATAAGTTTTAAAGAAGAAAGCTTACTCTCCGCTGTACCCACTGGAACATACAACCAAACTAGCTTACCTTTAGGCTGTTCAGGGTTTGTACTTAAATCCCAGTCATTTTTATATGATAATAAAAATTCATTAGTGATTTCATCTATATGAAGCAATTGTTGCGTATATTTCCATTCATTAGATACGACAAAGTTACGCTGGGCAAAGGAATTTTCAATTATACCCAATTCAAGTAGCTCTTTTGCCGTACTCTCAAATACTAATTTTAAATCTAAACTAATTTTATTTTTCTTTTGCTGTAATATTCGTTTAAAATCGTTAATTCCTGTTGCATCAGCTACAAAATCAAAAACTTTAGCTGTATCATCAAAACTAATTACGCCAAATTCATTTTCTAAAGTTGTTAAAGCTAAATCTATTTCCTTTTCATTTAAGTTTGATGTATAATATAGAGCTTTTTTCACTTCTTGTAATGACTTGGTTTTAAAGCGTCCTATTCGTAAGATTAAATTTGCTGCTAAAACAGCCTTTTGTCTATCATCTAACTTATCTCCATACTTTACCAGGACTTGATTATATAAGATACAATATTCACTTTGCTTTCTTCCATCTTGTTCAGCCGCTAATAGTTCTTGAAAAAAGTCTGACTGTATAATTGAAGTTGCAGGGATAAGCGGTAAATCTCCAAATTCATGCAACTTCACTTCTCCAAAGTTTTGAATTTCCTTTTCCAAAAAAGTTAAAGATGACCTTTGTTGTAACCAACTAGATAGGTTAGATAACATCCAAGTTGTTAACGGGTGCATAGGGTAAATGCCTTCTAAGACAACTTTCTTGAAAAAATTAAAGCTACTCCAAACACTAGAATTTTGTGCAGCAGGTAACCATGATAACATATCACTATGAAATTTTTCCCATTTTAAAATTTCACTATCTTTATTTACTTTTGTTTCGATTAACTCTTTAAAAGCTTTATTATTTGTTCTTTCAATTAGGTTAGCGAATATGGTTTCTAAATTTGATGATAAGTGTATTTTTTCACTAGCTTCATACCTTCCAACATAACGAATAATATTCGAAGAACGATCAACTCTTGTAAGATATGATTTTAAATCCGATTGAATAAATCCTACAAACAAAACCTTATCATTGCTATCTTGTATCGCCTCGTATATCTGTTGTAATGCAGAATCACCTGCCCTAGTTGGGTAGGAAGAAGCAAATTCAATAAAACGACCAAATTCATCAAAAAGAACCATAACTTTATTAAATTGGTCTCGATCTCCGCATAGAGTTTTAGATATTTTCAGTAAAATATCACCCGCTGAGACTCCTTCATCCCAACGAATGTAGGTACCATTAACGTGAAAGTAAACCTTATTTATTACTTCAAATACATTAGTATCTTGTAAAATATTATCTACTAAATAATCTTTTAGTAAAGAAGATGATATTTGAGGTAGTAGTGACTTTGCATTATCTATATAAACTGCTTCAAAGTTTAAATAAGTATTATTAACGAAATTTTTAGCGATGTCGTAAGATTTAGTTAATGTCTTAAGAAATGAAGAATCTACATTATGCATCTTTAAAGCCTTTTGAGTTGCGTTAAGTATTTCATAATTTAAATTAAAATCTTTCATGCCATTTAACATGAGGACAATATTAGGCTTACTGATTAATTCACTAACTTCTTTCCCTACTTTTTCATCCACAACATTTAAGTTACTCAGAACTTTAGAATTCATTTGAGGACTTCCAAATAAGGATGCAAGTGTTACAGCTAAGTGAGATTTTCCTGTTCCATAAGGAGCTATGGTTGTTATGAAATTCGACCCGTTTGTCTCTTTATAAAGCTTATTCGCTACAATATTGGTAAATGATGCAGTATCCACTAGTTTGTGACTTTTATAAGTTATATCCTCATCACTAACACCAAAATATTCAGGTCCATGAAAAACAAAACTTTCGGCAATATCTACCTGTTTTTCTTTACGATAATACCAATCTACTTGAACTGCACCATTGAAATATAATTCCTTCTTAAAACGTAATATATCTTTAATTTTTTCGCCAACCATATAATTCCTCCATTAAATCAGTAATGAATATATCCTTTTTAGCATGTTTTTTGAGTTTTCTTGCTTAACAACCGTTATAGGGCTCAACTGTCGATTCATTAATATGATTCTTTCATCTTGTAAAAGATCTAATAAATTCAAAAGATCCCTCTCGGTCCATATATATGAATTTCCAAAATACAAATGATCTTTTATTTCATCTATTGTAATCTCGGTTCTATCTCCTAAATGTCTTTCCCAATATAGAAGTAATTGATAAGCATATAAGTATTTATAAGTTGGATCAATTTTATGAGGAGTAAATAAATATTTATTTCCCTCTTCTTTCATAAGACCCAAATTCCCAAAACTCCTGTCATTTAAATAACAAGAACGGAGAGGGGTCAAGTTTATCTCCTTCAAGAAGTTTTTGTTAATAATATTCGAGAATACTTCTTTCGAAAAAGATGTTCCAAGTTGCGGAATTATATCATTAAATACATAGCTCCATAATCCCGCTTTTGATTCTTTTGAAGTTAAATTATAGTGGCAAGCCCAAATGGTAATTGGCTCGCTTAGATATGGATCCTCATTATTTATAATTCTCCCTAAAGAAGTTAGAGAAAGCTTAAAGTAACCTCCGATATTTTCCACATCTAATAGTCCCATATACTCTGCATATCTAATAGTTGGTACAACTTTCCCCGAGCGGTCACCAGTAGGGATAGTAGTCATATTTGATATTTCATCTTTATTTAATGCTCCATTTTCTTTTGCCGCAAGATTTAATATCTGTGCTATTGCTTCTCTCTCTGGGGGAAAAGTTTGATGGAAATTCATATTATTATTCATTTTCTTTTATCCTTTCAGAGAGAGGTATAACATTTACTATTTTCGGTGCAGTCCTTTGTAGATTACCATCTGATTTAAGCATAGGTCCCCACACAATACATTGTCCTTTTCTCAAACCTGAAAGTTTCTTTGCCCATTCTTTTCGTTTAAAAGAATCAGTATCTAAATAAGAAGCAATATTTGTAATCTCTTCCTCTGGAGGTGCAAAATAAATTTTTTGGCTAGAATTTTGTAATCGCTGAATTTCATCTTTTTTAAGTTGTCCTTGCATAAACTGTGTAGCATACCAACCTGACCAGCCAAATTTTCTTCCTTCAGTTAGAATTTTTGCACTTGGAGATTTTTCACTATGATCTAAATTCTGAGCTTCGTCTATAATAGCAGGGAAGGGCATAGATTTATCTCCCTTAGATAAGAGATAATTCCATAAATCCCACAGAATAAATTCAGTAATTACAAGCTGTACATCCCTATTAAACCCAGTCAACTGGACTATGAAAACTTTACCTTTTTGTTGCAGGTGTTTTTCCCAGTTATAGCTCGATTTTGTATCAAAAGGATTTCTATCAATTATAGATTGCAGTTTAGATAAAGTAGTTGAGGCATATGAAGTTCCTAAAGCCTCTAATTCATCTCCCAATCGTTTAAGATCCATTTCATCTCCATATTTTCTTAATCCTTCTTTAGTTGCTTGGTAAAGTGCATTTGCTTGTTGTGAACCAATATCTTTATATACCGACATAAATACACTTTTTATTCTATCAGCTACATCTTCATCACTCTCAGGGTAGAATTCATCCTCATCCAATTCCTTTAAGTTTCTTTTAAATGGATTTATTGGAAACTTATTTTTAAACACGAGGAATTGCTCAATATTTTCCTTGAGCCCCTCATTGAACTCAGGCTCTAATTTTGATTTTTTAAATCCATCAGTATAATCAAAAACAATACTGGAAACTCCACTTTTAGCTAATTCATAAAGAAGACATTGGATAAAATATGTTTTCCCTACCCCTGATTTACCAGAAATGAGTATATGTCTGTTTTCTAACTGAGGATGTCCATATTCCCAATAAATATCTTCCTGAGATTTGATATCTTTTCCTAATAAAACACGAATTTTTTCTAAAGGAGTTATTTCTTTAGTTTCTTTTCCCTCAATACCATTAACATCTTGATTTATATTTTCTTCCTTAATTTCACTAAAGCTGTCATTATTAATAATTTCTTCACTCTTATCATTTCTTTCTTTTTCTAGTTTCATAAGACTTCCCGATTCTATTTGATTTGTCTCTTTAGATAATGATGATTCATTATCTAGACGCTCCATAATCTCATATTGATTTTCTTGAACCAAGGCTTCAAAGTCATCTCTATTATTAGAAAAACTAAGTAATTCCTCTCCTAAATCTACATAATCTACATTTCCCGACATATCAACGGGTAAAAGATGTTTTTGAATATATAATTGACCATACGCTTCATGTACACATTGGATATCCTTTTCCAGGGATATTATCTCCTCACTCACATCTTCCTGCTTATAATCAAGCCAATAGGTAAGTAATTTCCCCGACCAATTGACTCTAAATTTTCCATCTAAAATATTCATTAAACTTTTATTAAAGTTAATTTGTTCTTGTTCAATTTCAGGTACAAAATTAGGAGCAAAAACCAGAGCACGAAATAATTGTGCGTACCAATATCTTTTGTTATAGGAAGTAGATGACCCATTAAATAGTTCAGACAAATAAAAAATACTATTTGTAATTTGTTTAAGCCCCTTCTCTACATGCACATTATTTGACTTACCCATCTTACACTCGATTACAGTTGCATTAATTTCTAGGGAATCTGTATTTAATGAGTCCTTTTTGATTTCTAATAACAAATAATCAGGTCTATTAGTGGCATGCTTAAACCAATGCATATACGAATCCATCGGAATATATGCCTTTAGAAGTGTATCTGTATCCCGTGAATTTATCTCTAGACTATTCACAGATAGGATATAAGATAAGAAACTATGAGCCTCATAATCATATGGATTTAAGGCTTTCAAAACTTTTATTCCATCTAAGTCCTTTGATTGCTCTAAACAGAATTCCGCACAAATATTCAGCTTATTCCGATCCCAAGTAGGGAACATATCTTTCAATCTCTTTGTTAAACGATTTACTACATCTTCTCTAATTGTATTTGAAGCCGAAACTGTCATATTTAGTTCTCCATACGGACCTTCACCTGTTGAAAAACTAATAACCTTTTCATTATCAAAGAATTTCTTATCTAATGCCGCATCTAATGTTACTACCCACCTAGCCTTGTTGTGTATAAGTTCTAATACTTTTGTCATTTGCTCTGACATAAAAAGTTCCTTTTCAACTCTATATATTCCTTCTTTACTATCAGGGTTTTCAATCCACTGTGTTAATTGTGAATGCATAAAGGCTGCTTGAAATTGCCTTTGGCTAATAGAAACTCTTCTTACAGAATCTGTGTAGAAAATGGGAATTGGATGAAATACCATAGGAAACCTTGTTTCAGAAGGTGAAATATTCATCTCACCAGTATGGCGATATGTAATCTTACTAGTAGACATAACATCATTCACAAAAATCATATCATGGTCAAGTAAAACTTCGTCTAAAACAGAATAATTCTCCGACTCTAAATTGACATTTTTATAATACGTTTCTATTTTTACATTATCTTCCTCATGGAAGAAGTTATCCAACCAAAAACTAACATATGCTCTTCCTTCTTGAAGGGAACTCGGCGAAATAATCTGCAATCYTATATTAATGTTATGAGAAATTGTTTTTAATGACTCAATAAAAGCATGGACTCCAGCAACAACTGGCTGTAGATGTTCGAAATTGACAAAACCAATCCTTATACAATCTGATTGACCTGGGAATATTTGTACATATTCAGTTAATTTCCCTTCAATTAGTCGTGACATAAAAGAGTTATTTAACATTTCTTTTGTATTAAAATCTTCATCGAATACTAAGTCACTATCTAATAAGGCCATAGACTCTAATGATGTATCATCTAATATCTCTCCATGCAAGGCATAATAACCGTATACTTCCTTAGTTAAGCGGCTATTTGACTCATCGGATATAATGGAATCCACTCCTGATATAATAGTAGATTGTCTAATTATATTCTCAATTTCTTTTTCATACAGCTTGTTAGTTAAGTTATAAGACGACTCATTAAGAAGACTAAATAGACCTTTTCGATAGAATGATTGCTGCTCAATTATCTTCTCTAGCATAGCTGGATGTAATGGTGGTACAATTGCTCCCTTTAAATACTCCTCCTTAGCTGATTCTTTTGACTGTACAATCATAAATACATTACAAATTAAATGAATATGTTTTCTCTCCATAGTTGTAATATCAGTCTTTTGCTTTAATATAGACTGAATAACTTTTGTATATTTATCTACAAACTGCAAAGCACTTTTAGACTGACGAGAATTAACAGTGTTATATAGTCCATTATTTTTCAAGTCGTTTATATATTCCTTAAAGGGGCTACTAAGTTGATAAAGTTTTGATGCTATTTGCCCTTCTTGGATTTCTTTAGGCAACAAATCAAACACATTTACAAATCCTTGTTCCGCACTATTAAGCTGATAAAAGAAAATATCCGAATCAACGCTGCTTAAAAGGTTCCCTAAGGAATTACTAAAGAAAATCGGAAGAAACCTAGCAGATGAATTTGAGGCTTCGATTAGCTGGTCCAAAAGATTGATATCAAACGAATTAAGCCAATATTCATTTGGACTAAATATCCATTTATATTCTAAAGGTTTTTCCACGCCTTCCATATGAACAGTTAGCATTATATTAGAAAGAGTTTGAGTACCTTTTGAAGTTTTTATGGATAAAACATCTGAATTTAAAATTTGAAAGGGATCCTTTTCTTCTTCATAGAAAAGATCTAGTTCTCCTTCAAACTCTTCTTGGAGATACTCCACAAGTCCACCTGTAGCAAAACAAATCTTCGTCCAAGCACTATAAAGGTCATATTTATTGTCCTCTATATAATTAGACAAAACTGCTTCATTAACTGTAATTTTAAGTTTAGGCTTAGCGTCATCAGTAAATTCACCTAAAACAGATATACTATTAAAAATTATCTTTGCAAATGCTTCTATCGGCGAGCCATAGACTTTAATAATTTTATCTTTAGTTGGTGGTATTGGATCAGGATCTTTAGGCTTTTTAAAGTTGACAATTTCGTTTATAAAGTTGAAATCTAACTTAAATAGCATAGGTCTTAAAATATCTAAATCTATACCTTTAAAATAATTAATTAGAGAATTTTCGAATTCTTGATATGAACCAAATAATACTTCTGCCTGTAAGATACTTTCTGCAAATTCTTCACGCTTTTCTTCATTATTATTAAAATCATTAAGCTTCTTAATTAACTTATTGAATTTAGCTTTAGTTAAACCGTCTTTGAATTCTGCTCTATTCTTAAATCTATTCGCTTTTTCAATAAGATCAAATTTTTTTACTTTTCCTAAATTATTTATAGTCCTGCTGTCAAATCCATTTATTGAAGGCAATTCCCAATCAACTAATAAATTCTTCCCTATTGATTCTAGAACATCCTCTATACCTGAAATTTTTTCCTCTTCAATCCGGTCAACAATGAGACTCAACTTAAATAAGTCCTTTGGTACTACTCGGAATAAATGATCAAAAAAATGGTTAAGTGCATTTTTTTCAGAAACAATTTCATATTCTATTAAATTTCCAAACCAACGTGCATAATCCTTACCAATTCGGTGTTCAATTACTTCCGGAGAAATCTTATAAAAATCTGCTAATCCCCCTTTGTCTTGAACACTCTCAGATCCCATTAAAAATAGAATTCCTTTTTGATCAGCAACGGTATTTCTCCATGTCGTCAATTGAACATCGTGTTCGATATAATCTTCTTTTTCTAACTCTTCAAGAATGTTAATAAACTCTTCATGCTTATTAAATGCAGAATACTTTTCCTGCCCTAATTTCGCCTTAAAATTTACACCTTCATTTGAAGACTTAATTTTAAAATGCCTGCAGATATCAAGATATATTTCTGGATGAACAAAGTTATCTAAACGGAAAAGAAATGCTTTATCTTTTTCCCTTAAGTCAATACTTTCGTCTAATATATTAATAATCTCGGTAATATACTTTTTCACATTATTCACTCCTGAAACGGATTTTCTACAATAGAAGTTGAATCAGATAGGTCTCGTAGAAAACCACAACTTTTAAGTAAACCCTGGAATTTTTCCGAATTCACATTAAACATCGTCAAATCTAAATGATTGTTATCTGACCAATGGCTCTGTGCCTCTTTAGAACCTATAATTATTTTAAAGTGTTCATAGCATTTCGATAAGAATGTTGTATATAACATTCTTTCTCCTGGGGGAACAATAGCTAATACTATAACTTTTACAATCTCTTCGTTAATACCAAACCTCATATTCCCACCTTTTGGTGGCACTATAAACCCAAGTTGTTTTCCTAGTTTTCTAATAAGTCTATTAGTGTCCTTTGAGGCATCCTCATATATACTCTCTTCATCTCTCTGCTTAACATTATATTCTTTAATATTTGCTTGATGAACAGCACGAAAAACATTTTCCTCTAATCTTTCATACGAAGATACAGCCAACTTACGAATTTGATTTCCAGAGTCATTAATAACATCAATTAGCCATTCACAGTTATCCTTACCTTCTAATTTTATCTGAGCTTGCAAACACATCATTCTCATAATTTGTAATGCTATTAGAGAAGACATCATGTCAATCTTTTCTAATATATTAATAGAAGAGGCTAGAAGGTTCTTTAATTCTAAAACTGTATTTGCAGACCTTAACCGATAGGTATCAGGAATCCACTCCATAGTCTTTGTAACATAATCAATCTTATCTAACTGAGCTCCTTCTTCGGACATTAACTCAGAAAATTTTTCATTTCTCCATGTATTATGAATGAATTGTGAAATACTACTTAATTGAGGGACGCTGTTAATCAATTGGGATAGCAGCGATTCTAATTCCTCTTTTAAATCTGGTCGCTCCTCTAGACCTTGCAGAACATGAAGATAATACACCTCACCACCTCTAGCCATAAACGCTCTGTCGGTGAAATTGAACTTTCCATCAATGTCTTTTAACAATGTGTCTTCTCCCATTTGTGCTCTATCTGCTTTTTTTCCTATCGCTTCACAAAAAATGAGCTCAGGTGCCACAGGAAGTAGAGATTGTGCGAACCATGAACGCTTACCGATTATAGCGTTAAATCCATATAATAGATCTTGTAAAATATCTAACACGAACTCGCTTCTGAATGTAGAATCATCTACATTAATTTTCTCATCTAGTAGTCCCCTATGCTCTTCAAGTGCATCTATATCTACTTTAAACCGCTTTTCTAACTCACTTCGTTTTAAAAATGTAAATCTTTTCAATCCCATTCTTGGGGATGGATAATAATTTATTTTTTCATTTTCAGTATTCATAGAAAATTCGAAAGCAAATTTAGAATTTTTAACCTCTTTGTCTTTGCCTGTATTCTTCGGTGAACAAAAGATAACTAAAAACTCTAGTAAATATTCATATAGAGTTTGGTCTTTATATAATCTCTGTCCATAAGTTTGGATTTGTATATTCTCTTTAGTGATTTCTTTTCCCGATAATTCAGGGAAAATCTTATTTTGATGCATCGTTAAAGACATTCTACCATCCCCTTAATCAACAAATATTTCTGCCTCATCAATCTGAAGTTTCATTAACCTAGTTCCTTTTAATGTATGGATTAATAGTCTAATTATTTCATTCTCGTCTCGATATTTATAATCTATAAATAGCTGAGACTTCATTTTATTAATACCATGGCTTAAAGAAGGATTAAGTTTAGTGGAAACAGCCCCTTTTGAAATAAGATCAAAGTAATCTAATAACATTAAAGGAACTTTATATTCTCTTTTACTAGAAAAACTTATGAAGATTTCATAATGATTCTCATCAGAGTCAAAAACTGACTCAGTATATTTTTGAATGATAGAAATATCATTTCCCTCTAGCTCCCCTAGTAATAATTGAACATTCTGCATTCCTGTACCATAACGTTGTAAAGGTAAATAAATTTTCTCATTTTGCTTTTCTGAGTGTGTACCCACAAGAATATAATGCAAAGCTTTAATTATAGTTGCCTTCATATTTCTACTTTCTTTAATGTTCCATTTTCTTTCATGATAAGTAATATATTTGCTGAAGATTGGAGAAAATAATTCATCAAGTAACTGATTTAAAGTTTCTCGGTCATTTTGACGAAAGAGTATATTCATTCTGCGAACTGCTTTTCTAAGCAAATAAGGTTCTTCAGTTTTCATATATTCTGTAGGTTTTAACTTATATTTCTGCATTTTTGTATTCCATTCTTTAGAAATAACAAAATTAGATAAAGTGGTTAAATGAGAGAAATCATTTTTGACAAAGTAGTCATAATCAAAAATTGTTTCTTTACTATCTATTTCTAACTGTTGAAGCTCTTTTATAGCACGAATTTGCTTAGCCTCTTCATTTATATAAAGACCATTAAACCCGAAAAACAAGTTACTAAAGTGATATCTAAATATCGACTCTGAATCCATATTAGAATTACAATTTTGATTCCCTGTCATCGCATAGGATAATTGTGCTATAATCTGACGGATAGTTAATCTTCTATCTGATTCAAACAACCAACGATAATAGCTTGTTATAAAATGTACGATATTCTCTTTATTCTCTTTAACTGATAAATAATTATTATAAATTGGACAACCATCACTTTTTGAACACATTGAACAGGGTTCCCAAAGGTTCTCTGAAGTAATACGCTCAATTATTTGGGGAACTAAAACCACATTATCAATACGTGCCATATTTACTAATAAGATTTCATAATTCCCTATCTTAACTTCTAATCCTTCGTTTTTATCCATGAGTTCTAAAAGTTGCATCTCTACGTTATCTTCTGTAACCTCGCTAATTCGTCCCTGTTTTATCAAATGTTTAAATGTTGCCATTAATGGACCGGTATTAGAAACAACTATAGAAGAAATATCCTGTTGTTTCCCTGAAAGAGCTTTTTCTAAGAGTTTTATTTGTTCACTTTCAGCTAATTCACTCATATCCTTAATATAAAATAACTCACGATCTATTTCGCTAGAATACTTTTGATCATATTTTTTTAATCCCTCTTGTTCATTAAAAATATCAAAGCTTTTTAATACTTGATATACTAAGCTAGTCTTTCCATCCCCCGCGTGACCAGTAAGAATTACACAAGTAGGTTTCTTTTTCAATTGCTGGACAAGGTAACTACCCAAGTTTCGATCAATATGAAAATCTTTGTAAAATTTATTTGTTACTTGCGCTTCAGCTAAAGCATTTTCATTAGAGCTATTTGCATTATTCAAGGAATTTAAATAAGTTACAAAATCATTCATTTCATTGTTTCCACCTTTTATAAGCAGTGATTTATAAAAAATTAGCAAATATAATCATTTCACACACATTATTACAATAATAAAGATAAGATTATCTTACCATATTTAAAATTCCACGTTGTGATAAATGTAAGAATTCCACAGTAATAAGTGGGTATATATCCATTTTTTGTATTTTTAATAGTTATAAAGTCATTTTTTTCTCTAAATCTCAATTATGATTTTCCGAGAGTATATGTCCATATTGGACATAACCTTCAATTATGTTTTTGTTAACGGTAACACTGGTATAAGGGCTATTTGATTTTTCCCCTTTCTACAACCACCTAAAATGTGCTCTATAACAGTAACTTGACGTCCTTTATACAATCCTTTAGTGTTTGCAGGAACTAAATTACCTGAATCTGCAATAAAAGGCTTACCTATTCCATTAGGTCTTTTAGGAGAATGTAGTAAACTATCTCCTCTATATAAATTACTAACTTGATTATCTATACCCTTACCACTAATTTCCTACTCCACTCTCGCCATAGAAATGAGCTGATCCTTTAACCCCGCACCATTAACCACATTATAAGGTACTCATCAGTTGGTTTTTAAAATTGTAAGGCAATAGATTAGGAATTGAGGCTAATTCTTTTACTTCATGCTAAAAAGCAAAAAGCACCTTTTGCCTAAAAGGCAACCAAGTGCTTCATCGTGTTCTTTATAAATAATTCACAAAATTGTTTAAGCCAACTCGCTTGTTTAATTTCGTTAGTTGGTTTGTTCCCTCTAACTATACTTCGTAAGTTTTAAATGTCTTCTTCAATTCTTATTTTTATAACTAAGTTTCGTCATACAACTCCATGATGATACAACCATCAATCCCAGTTATCAATTGCCTGTTTAAAGCTATCTTGTAAAAATTCATTAAAAGTTGTATATCTATTTAATTCTTTTTTGCTTATATCATCCCATCGCACTACATTATGTTCATCTATTGTGCTTAAACAATAAACAAACTCATCAACATTCTCTATAATAACATATTTTTTTGGTAAACCTAACGTTCTATAACGCTTTGTACTTTCAACTACAGAGGTGTAGTCTGCTCCTTCAACACCAAGTACGTCAACTCCACATATCCCTCCGGAACCAAACTTTTTAACAAAATCTTTATATTCTGGTGGGAAATTCACTTCCAGTAATTTCTCTGCTCTCGCTATGTCATCATCAGAAACTTCTCCAATAAAGTCTCCTTTTTCCATATATTGATTTATCAATTCTAATAGTTCATTATTCATGATTAATCACCCCACTCTAGATTATTAGAACGCCATTTCCAGTACTTCTTTCAATTGTTTTAATAAGCTGTTTCGTTCCATTCTATCAGCCTTAAGAAGATATGGGTGTTTAAGGTAAATCCTAATGAACAAAAAAATGGATAGTACCTTTGAATTCGAAAGGCTCTATCCACTTCTTCTTATATTAAAACATTTCTTACTTTATAACAATTCATGATAAATAACTATTACCTTCAGCTTTTACCAATCTTCTTCATCTTCATCCCAGTTTTCTTTTGCCTCTTCAAGACTTTCAATCAAGTAGTCTAGGAAATTATCAGCTGCGGTAAAACCATATCCTTCTTGGTTATCCCAAAGAATCACTGGGCATTCTCCATTTTGCATTTTATTAGTATCGAGACAGTAAGCAAATTCATCAACACTTTCTATAACCACTATCCCGTCAATTAATTTATAATACTTTTGATAATCTTTAGTGGCATCTACTACTGATGGACCTACTAAGTCATACCCTATTATATCTACACCAAAAATTCCTCCTGAGCCATAGTTTCTTAAAAACCATTTGTAACTTTCCGGAAGTGAAACCTGTAATTTATTTTCAGTTTCTTTAACTTTGTCTTCACTTACACCACCAGTAAAATCATCGCCTTGACCATATTCCTTTATAAGTTCTTGTAACTCAGAATAATTCAACTAAATCACCTTCTAATCTTAGATATCGTATTGCATGGCTCTCCACTTCCAATACTTTCTATGGAAAGCTTTATATTGACTCGAAAGTTCAGGAGAGTTTCTAAAACTTTCTCCATTATTTTTCAATCCATGTATGACTTTACTATACTGTCTGTGTAGACTCTCTGGTATCTCTAACATAGTGCCAGGTTCTTCTTGTATTAAATGATGTAAATTGATTTTAGATCCGTCGTTTGCAAACGGTGCATTCCCCTTCTTCATCAGCTGTAAATTGGTCTTGTTAGATTTCGGATCAACTCTATCAATGTCTAAATCTTTAATCTGATACACTCTTCTGTCTATATCTTTTATCTTACCTTTTGCTTTAACTTTCCCTTGTACTTCAACAGCATTATATTTTTCATTATTCAACCAAGGTAGGGATATATTTTTCCCTGTAAATGGTTTTCTTGTTGGATCTGAGACTTTTTGAGCCTTAGATATAAGCTGATCCTTCAACCCAACACCATTAACCACATTATAAGGTACTCCCCCTGCCAACGACAGTTGGTTTTTAGGATTGTATGGCAATAGGTTAGGAATTGTGGCCAGTTCTTTTGCTTTCGTAACGCCTTTTACTGCAGCGGCTTTTGTAGTGGCTACCCCAGTCTTCGCTACCGCACCTGCGCCTTTTGTTCCTACTACTGATGTGACGACTGTTCCGAGGGCATAAGTTACCCAATGAGACCGCGAATAGGCATCTCCATTTACCATATCCCGTTCATATGAGTCGGAGATGGATTTGGATATATATTTATAGGTTTGAATCGGGTGCATGATCGAGTTTGCCACACCTTCAACCGTTTCCCCGGGATCTGTGACGAAGTCCCAAACTCCTGTCACAAAGTCTTTACCTACATCATACAGGCCTACGCCGATTCCTTTTGCGATGTCTGCGGTTTGCTTGGATGCTTCTAGCTGCATGACATATTGCTGCTGGGTGGGCGCTAAGTTTTCGTACCCGATCTGCTTGGCGATTTTGAGGAACTCATCTGGATCTGTTACATGATCGAGTTGTGCCTTCAAGTCTTTGATCCGGCGATTCTCTGCTTCCTCTTTCTTAACCTTGAGATATTGCGCGGTTTCTTTTTTCCTTACTTCCAGGTTTTTATAGGCTTCACTACTTTTATAAGCCGCTGCATTAAAATAGAGAGGGGATACTACTCCTCCCCTTGTACTGGATACTTTCAATTGCTCCATGAGTGCCGTCACTGCCGCTTGGTCCGCTTCGGATTTAGCGTATTCAGTCGTCCACTTATGATCGATTTCGTTTACTTTGTCTATCGTTTCGGTCCGTTTTGTTTCAGCCTTCTCGATATTTTCAAAGAACGCATCATCGGAAAAAGGCTCTAACTGAATGATATCATCAATTCCAGCTAATATTTTTTTCAGATCGTTTTTCTGGGCTGTGACCATTTCCTTGGAATTTCGAGTCGCATTTGTCAGCTCTTCCTCTAAAAAAGGGACCGTAACTACGGTTTCACTAAGGTTCGCTTCGATTGTATCTCCTTGAATTCCACTTAAAAAGGCAACATGCCGATTGATCAGACGCAGCCAAGAATCCACGACATCGATCTGTGCTTTGTAAAACCCTTTGATGGCCTCTGCTCCTTGCCCCTGCAGCTCATCATCCAAATGAACAATACTCTCAAATCCTTTTTTTAATTCTGTGAGCTGTTCTTTCAGGTCCTTATATTGTCCGACACGCGTTTGTATGGCAGAAACTAGTGTTTGAGATTCGTAGATCATCGACATAATGGAAAGTCCTTTCAACTTCTTTTCTTATTCATTTCTATGTAATATTTTTATTCACTGTAAAATTATGGACTAAATATATTTTAGAAGAGTTTCTATATTTATTCAAGAAATGAAGGGACTTTTTATTAAACGGATTTATAGTATAAAGAAGGTAGGATATTAGAATATTTCTTTATGCTTTGTAATTTTCCAGGAGCCACAAAATTTGCAAAGTTAAACTGAAACGTAAATAAGGGCTATTCCTGTTGAAGGAATAGCCCTTTCTTTGTATCAAAATTAAAATGCCGGAATGGCCGTTTCACTATATTTCTCTTCTAAAAATTTGCGTACCTCCGGGCTTGTCATGGCCTTGGCCAACTTTTGGACTGGCTCAGAATCCACGTTATCCTTGCGTGCCACTAATGTAATCGCAAAGTCATTTTCAACACCTTCTGTGAGAAGGGCGTCATTTTTTGGTGTCAAACCAAGCGGTGCAGCGTAAGCAGGTGTTATCACGATCGCATCTGCTTCGTCATACGTTCTCGCTAGCATTAATAAATCCACTTCTTTGAACTTATAGTTTTTAGGGTTCTCCGTGATATCAGACATTGTATAGTATGGACCCTTTTTTTCCTTTAAAGTGATAACTTTATGCTGTGCCAGCAAGGCCAATGAACGATCGATATTCGACACATCATTTGCAATGGCAATAACGGCACCCTCTGGCAATTTATCCATTGAATCGTATTCTTTGGAGTACACCCCATAATTGGCAAAATAAATGGGTTTCACCGGTACTAGCTCGGCATTTTTGTTTCGATTGAATTCCTCCATATATGGAACGTGTTGGAAGAAGTTCACATCCACTTCTTTTGCCGCTAGTGCGGTGTTAGGCTGCACATTATCACTTAATACAACCATTTCCAGGTTAATGCCCTCCTCTGCCAGCTTTGGTTTAACAAGCTCAAGGATTTCCGTCATTGGGGGAATGAGTGAGGCCACTTTCAATGTAACCTCTTCCTTCTCCTGATTCTGCGCATTTTCTTTCTCTTTTACTTCATTCGTCTTTCCACATCCTACTAAAAACAACATAATTGCTGCCATGAGAAAGAGTATTTTTTTCATGATGTTTCCCTCCATTATTTATCTTTTATCAATCATTCCGGCTATTGCTGTTCCAATGAATTGGATAAGCTGTACTAGAATAATCATAATGATAATCATATAAATCATTAGCTCTGTTTTAAACTGCTGGTAGCCATACCTGATGGCAAAGTCGCCGATACCGCCGCCTCCGACCACTCCCATGATCGTTGAATAGGAAATAAAGCTGATAATCGATGTTGTGAGTCCGAGGACTAGCCCTGAACGAGCCTCCACGTAAAGAAATTTAAATATGACACCCTTAACGGAAGCCCCCATGGAAATGGCTGCCTCGATCACACCCTTTGGCACGTCCATTAAAGATTGCTCGACCAATCGCGAATAATGGGCAATGGCGATGATCGCTAATGGAACGCAAGCAGCTGCTGTACCAATGGCTGTGCCGATTATGAGCCTTGTAAACGGGATTAAAAAAACAACCAATAATAAAAATGGGAATGAACGAATAATATTCACAAGTAAATTTAAAATTGAGAAAGCCCACGGATTTTCAAGCAAATGACCCTTCCTAAAAAGAAATAGCAAGGTCCCGACAGGCAATCCAATCAAAATCGCAGCTAAAATGGACACACCAACCATCGTAATGGTTTCTCCAATCGACTGCCAAATTTCTGCCTCATATTGAATTAAAATCTCAGGCATGGCCTCGCCCACCATTCTCTGCTAATTGTTCGATAAAGTATTCTGGACGATTATCCTTTTTTTGAATCCCGGTTGGTTCGATTATGACCGTGTCATAAATCTCTCCATCTGCCATGATCGATACTCGATTGCATACACTTTTAATGACATCCAGCTCATGACTAACAATGACAATCGTCACACCGAAGCGTTTGTTTATGTTCTCTAGCACATCTAATATTTCAGCCGTTGTATTTGGATCAAGGGAAGAGGTCGGTTCATCACATAACAACACTTGCGGGTTATTTGCCAATGCCCTTGCAATGGCAACACGCTGCTTTTGTCCCCCGCTTAATTGTGCAGGATATCTCTCCATCTCACCCTCCAATCCGACAAATTGAAGACACTCTACAACACGGCTCCGACGTTCCTTCTTTGGATAATTTGCCAGCTCTAAAGAGGCTGCCACATTGTCATAAACCGTTTTATTTGCCACAAGATTAAAATGCTGAAAGATCATGCCAATCGACTTCCGTGCCCCTCGAAGTGCTTTATTGTTCAATGTTGTCAACCTTTGGCCGTTTACCTCCACTTCGCCCGCATCTGGGGTCTCCAACAAATTCATTAACCGCAGCAACGTTGATTTCCCTGCTCCGCTTGCTCCGATTATTCCATGAATTTCACCTTTAGGTATGGTTAAAGTAACAGACTTAATAGCCTGAAATTGTGAAAATTTTTTACTCACTTGATCCAGGTTAATCATAAAATCCCACTTTCTATTTGTTGCAAGGTAAGTATAGCGCTCCACATTATCGTTTCATCAAAGAAACACAGCTGATAAATCATTTTATCAACTAATGAGGACCTAATGCAAAGACACAAATTAACAGTTAAAGACTTCCAACCCTATTAAGCTCCCGCTTTCTATTGGCTGCCATTCTTAGATAATCGGATATTCCTTTCAAAATTACTGAGAGTGTATTATAATTATAAATGATAATGGTTATCATTATCATTTATTTTTTTCTAAACTTCAAAAATACGAATGTTCTAAAAGGACGTTGAGGAAAATACATGATTCGATACCTTGATGAGAAAATTGCCAACTATGAGGTATGTGTCATCTTGCCCTCAGGTTACGATCAAACCAAGAAATACCGAACGATCTATATGCATGATGGTGGAGAAACTGCCAAGCAAGCTGCAAACTATATCGATCATTTAATACTTTCAGGGCAAATTGAACCGCTTATCGTTATTGGAATTGAACCCATTGATCGCAAAAATGACTATACGCCGTGGGAAGCACCATCACTTGCACCGCATGCTTCCGCATTTGAAGGACGAGCGCAGGTTTATTTACATACTGTCGTAACCGAAATAAAACCATATATAGATGCCCATTATGCTACCAACCCCGAGCCTTCACATACAGCTATTTCCGGCTGCTCATTAGGAGGACTTGTTTCGATTTTCGCCTCCTATTATTATCCAGATGTATTCCATCAATATATCTCATTATCATCTTCCTTTTGGTACGAGGACGTTCTTCGCTATCTTCAAGGAGAAAAGATTGAACGGCAAGGAAATATCCATCTCAAACCAACAGTGAATCGTCAAAATCATCAACTCTATTTATATGTCGGGGAATTAGAGGGAATTTATAAAAAAACGATACAAAAGCATATGGTTGACTACACGAAGAAAGCCCACCTTGAATTTATCAAGGAAGGCTATTCGGAATCTAATCTATTATTCGCGTCAGATCCAAAAGGAACTCATGATGACCTATTCTTTACTAACTACTTCATTCAGTCACTTCGTTGGTTATTTGGCATAGAAAATAGGAGCGAAACGATGGATTGATGATTAGCCTTAATCGACTGCATCACAATAGCCCCCAAGAATGTGGTGATTTCCCTTCACTCTTGGGGGAAGAAAACCGCCCTTTGAATAGGCGGTTAATTGAACTATCGTTTCCCGTTAGTGGCAATGAATCCCGAAGCTTTGTTTCCTAATCTTTCTCTATTGTAACAAGTGAATAAACTGCTCCACCGCCACCTGCACCTGACATAGCACTCTGAGAGACAACCTTCCATCCCTCTTGCAAAAGTTGATTTAAATCACTTAAGTTATTCTTCTTTTCGGTAAGATAATAAACTACGATTGCCTTTTGCATAATACAGCTCCCTCCAGAACTCAATATATCCTAAATAAAATTTCATGATTTTACCGAAGCCGTTCGTCGAAGCTTACTGTTTGTTTCATTTACAGTAATCAGACAAGAGGAGACAACATATTTTTCTTATTCGACATTGTGTTACTCATATTCCTTGCTGTGTAACATCTATCCTTTTGTACGACATGTTTCGTTAACTGGATATACTTTTATTCCACAGCACCGTGACGTTATTTCGACGACACAACCAAAAACCGGACATTTTGATCCGAGAAGTTAAACCAGTAATGGGCTTTTCTAGCATCGAACATGAACGACTGCTGTTCATGGAGTTCCATTCTTTCTCCCTCTATTTCCACTGTTAACTTCCCTTCGATAATGAATAAGAATTCATGTCCGCTATGAGAAAAGGCGCTTCCTTTATTTTCACCTGGCTTTAAGGTGACAAGAATAGGCGAAAAAACAGCATCACGAATGCCGCTGGATAAATTCTGATAGTGAAATTGTTCATGATTATAATCTGAATTTTCCTGGGAGCGGTCCTCAGAAAAAAAGAAACTTGGGCTGACATCCAATGTATCAGCGATTTTTTTTAATGACTCTAATGTGACGCTTGATTTACCCCGTTCTACTTGTGATAAAAAGCTGATCGAAACGCCTGTTTGTTCAGCAAGGCTCTTTAATGTTAGTTTTCGCTCTTTCCTCAATGATTTCATTTTTTCCCCGATTGAATCAAAAGGCATAGAGATGCCCCCTTTTTTTACATAGTATCTAGCTTCATTATACAGTACAAATTTTAATGAATGTTCTGTCATTAATAAAATAATTGACAGAAAATTATAAATTATTTACAATAAAGGAAATAATAAATTGAAGTGACACTTCAATTTTAACGGGGTGACTCATGATGGAGAAGAAACAAATGCGGCGAATATTAGTCGCGAGTTTAGTCGGAAGTTCGATTGAGTGGTTTGACTATTTTTTATATGGGACCGTTGCAGCTCTCGTGTTTAATCAGCTATTCTTCGTGAATGAGGATCCGACAATAGGGCTGTTGCTTTCCTATGCATCCTTTGCGTTAGCATTCTTCATCCGCCCCTTTGGCGGAGTGATTTTCAGCCATATTGGCGATCGTATCGGGAGAAAGAAAACCCTTGTTTTAACACTTAGTTTAATGGGTGTCGCAACATTTGGGATGGGTCTTCTTCCTACGTATCAAGCCGTTGGGATTTGGGCGCCGATTTTATTAATCACGTTGCGCTTAGTACAAGGTCTGGGAATTGGCGGTGAATGGGGAGGCGCGCTTTTATTGGCCGTTGAATATGCTCCCGCTGAGAAACGGGGCTTGTTCGGGGCCATTCCTCAGATGGGTGTTACGATAGGAATGCTGCTTGGAACCGTTGCCTTATCTATTATGACACTGCTTCCTGAAAACGCATTCATGACTTGGGGATGGCGTATCCCATTCATTTTTAGTGCTCTGCTAGTATTTTTCGGCCTATGGATTCGTAAAGGAATTGATGAAACACCGTCTTTCAAGAAAGTGAAGGAATCGGGAGAAGTTCCAAAGCTGCCGATTGTGGAAACTCTTAAGAATTATTGGCGTGAAGTGCTTATCGCCGTCGGAGCCAAAGTGGTAGAAACAGCTCCATTTTATATTTTCAGCACGTTTGTCGTATCATATGCTACTGCAAATCTCGGTTTCTCCCGGACAGCTACATTAACTGCAGTCATGATTGCGACAATTATAACAACGATTTTAATACCTATCATGGGGAATTTATCTGATAAGATTGGCCGCAAAAAGCTGTTTATAGGCGGAACGATTGGGATGGCACTGTTTGCATTCCCATACTTCTGGTTGCTGCAGCAAAAATCGGTACTGCTATTAATCGTTGCAACAGTGATAGGTTTAGGAGTTATTTGGGCTCCCATCACAGCTGTTCTTGGAACGATGTTCTCGGAAATTTTCGATGCAAAGATCCGTTATACCGGCATCACGCTTGGCTATCAAATCGGAGCAGCTCTGGCAGGAGGAACAGCGCCGCTAGTTGCAACGGCTTTACTTAATAGATTTAATAACTCCTATGTTCCTGTCGCCCTTTATATTATTTTTGCATCTGTCCTGTCACTAGCAGCGATTTGGGCAGTTAAGGATCGCAGCAATCAGAAATTAGACGAAACACATAATACTAGTGCCATGTAATCTATGGATTTTTCACTTCAAGGAGGACAATTGAATGTTGGTAATAAGCGAGAAGGAAATTCAACAATCATATGGAATGAAAGACGCAATAGCGGATATAAAGGCCGTATTACGTGCTCACGGTGCTCAACGAATAGACAACCCTCATCGCACAGTTCTTGATTTTCCTCAACACGAGGCATCGGCCCTTTACATGCCAAGCGCTGATTTATCTGAAGAAGTTTCGGCAGTCAAAGTTGTTACGATTTTTCCAAAGAATCCTTCAAGGGGGATGGCCACAACACAAGGAGTCATCTTGCTGTCAGATGCAGAAAATGGCGAACACTTAGCATTGTTGAATGCCTCCTATTTAACACGTCTCAGAACGGGGGCATTGAGCGGCATTGCCACAGACTTTCTTGCTCGTAAAGACGCCCGGGTCCTCACGATCATCGGAACAGGGGCCATGGGATTTGAACAAGCAATTGGTGTGTTAGCCGTAAGGGACATTGAGCGTATTTTATTAGTAAATCGCACACCAGAGAAAGCACAGAAATTCGGTGAAAAGCTGCGGGCATTCGGAGTAACCGCTCCTTTTGAAGTTTGCGAAGATGTTTCAGCAGCTGTTCGTCAAGCAGATATCATTTGCTGTGCAACCCGCTCGAACGAGCCTGTATTTAATGGGCAGGATGTAAAGCCGGGTACACACATTAACGGGGTCGGGTCTTACTTGCCGTATATGAAAGAAGTGGATAATACCACGGTATCTCGCGCTGCTAAAATTATCGTCGACGATTTGGCGGGCGTGAAGGCTGAAGCAGGAGAACTCATTTCTGCAGCCAATCAGGGAAATTGGTCGTTTAATGATATACACGGGGAGCTTTATGAACTTGTCATGCGGACCAAAACAGGCAGGGAAAATGAAGAGGAAATTACCTTCTTTAAATCAGTCGGTGCCGCTTACTTTGACCTCGCTGTGGCAAAAGGTGTTTACAGCCAATCGAAAGAACGGAACATCGGGATGGAGATCGAGGTATAGCAGAAGTCCATACATTTTGCTAACGCTGTATGTAATAACAACCCGAAACAAGCGACGTTCAAGCTTGCAGTAACATTTCATCTTTAAATAAAGAGACCCTTCTTTCGGAAGGGCCTTTTGAATAATCCATATCTTTCACAAGCGATCAAGCCTTTATCACGGTCGCTTTTTTTATTGGCATCATATAGTGCCATGTGGCTTGTATTTCAGTTTGAATCCACCTTGAATAAAGATGGATCATTTTCTATCTGTGTTGCTGTGTCGACTTAGTTTTCACGCAGAGTTGATTGGAGCAGGTGTGCGAGACTCCTGCGGGAAATACGCGTCCAAGGGAGACCCCACAGGCGCAAAAGCGCCGAGGGCGGACCGCCCGCGGAAAGCGAGTGCCTGCAGTGGAAATCTAATTTTCACATACCTTCAAAAGACTGTAGACAAAAGGGGTTCTAAAAGTTTAAAACAAGTTGATTGGAACGGAAGGTACGAGACTCCTGCGGGAATACGCGTCCAAGGGAGACCCCGCAGGCGCAAAGCGCCGAGGAGGCTCCCGGACCGCCCGCGGAAAGCGAGTGCCTGCAGTGGAAATCAACGTCACAATTTCACAAAAAAAGATGAATCATTTTCTATCTGTATTCCTCCAGAATCGTGCCCGGCTGGGAAGATTTTTCTAGCTTTATCGAAGAGGAGCTAGTTGGTACTTGTTTCCGCTTCAGCTACCTTTTTGACACGATCTAAAAATTCAACGACCACTTTATCGGTGGCAAATACTAAAAGTAATTTCAAAAACCACTTTAATGGGCGACTGGTGACTGTATATGTAAAGGAAGTTCTATTGTCATTGATTTTATTTAGTTCGTATAAAGCTGTAATATCAAACATTTTAGCAAGTATGAAGCCTACTTTCAGCTTTTTCTCATTAGTCTCATTCAAATATTCCAATGTTTCTATATCATACTCTTCTGTTCGTTTTCCTTCTCTATATGTTTGACGATATACGCTTCCAACCACTTCTTCCGTTATTTTAACCGGCTTTTGTTCAATTACTTGAGGCATGATTTTTTGCATATTTTCTACAGAACCATCAAGAAACTTCCATACCTGTTCAATTGGGGCATTTATTTCTATTTCTTTTGTCCATTTTTTCAATAAAATCACCTCTACCCCTATTATATTTCCTTTATTATGTAAAACCAAATTTCCAACTGATAAATCGGCAAATAATTCAAGTTATTAGATACATTAACCAATTCTTTTTGAATTTAAATGTCGTTCTGTAAATAAATTACTTATTAAGATTCTCTTTTTTGGTGTTATTCTTGTATAATAAACCAAACGGTTACTTTTTCAGGAGAATCCTATGAATTTTATTTATATCAATCAAAACATATTAGATAATCTTTTTTATATCTTAGTAAGTATTTTGATTTATTACATTTTAATAGATCATGGCAAAAGGTTAAGTCAGTATGGCAAGACCCTTATTACTGCATGCATGAGCATTCCTATTATATTAAGTATGAAGTTTCCTATTTATATCGATGAATATTGTGTCCACGATCTCAGGCAAATTCCTTTTATAATAGGGACCCTTTATGGTGGTTGGCCTGTAGGGGCTGCTCTGTTAGTCATCATATTATCTTTTAGGTTTGCTTTTTATGGCTTTAATTTACTTACGTTAATTGTATATATCGTAATCTTTATTATAACGGCTCTATTTTCTTCCAAATTCAAAAATTTCAATCGGAAAAATAAGCTTAATAGCTCGATACTATTAATTTTGTTTCTTGGAATTCTAACGAGCTTCATTTCACTCGCTATGTCTGATTATTTTCGAATAACGGAGGCGTATGTATTTTACTTTATCATCCTCCCTCCTTTCATTATTGGTTTAGCTGTTTATATCATGGAAATTTTAAAGGATGCCATTTTAATCCGGACACAAATGATAAGGCTTGAAAAAATGGAGGTAGTCAGTCAGCTTGCAGCCAGCATTTCACATGAAGTTAGAAATCCTTTAACGGTTGTGAAAGGATTTGTTCAACTGCTAAAGACTCCTGATCTGACTCAGGATGTAAAAGAACAATATATAGAGCATGTTGTCAGGGAGCTTAATAGTGCAGAATCCATAATTAGTGAATACTTAGCATTTGCAAAACCTGCACTTGAGAAAGTGGATAATATTTCAATTAACCGTGAAATAGGGTATGTAATTGAAATGATCAAACCATTGGCTAGCATGAATTTAGTTACGATATCTGAACAGTTGGCTCCAGCCATTACCCGGGGGAATATTCAACATTTCAAGCAATGCTTCCTAAACCTCATCAAGAATGGTATAGAGGCAATGCCAAATGGCGGGGAACTTAGTATTGTTTCTTATGTAAATAATTTCGATATCATAATCGAAATCAGTGACAATGGAGTGGGAATGAACAAGGAACAAATAAATCGTTTTGGCGAGCCTTATTACAGTTCCAAAGAAAAAGGGACTGGGCTGGGATCAATGGTGGCTGTCAAGACCATCCAAACGATGAATGGTACACTTCATATAACTAGCGCTTTGAATAGGGGAACAACGATTTCAATAACACTCCCCGTTTATCATGAAGGTCATTCTGGAAAATAATAAACAAAGTCCGCCGTAAATGGCGGACTTTTAGTTTGTAGAAAAATATGGTTTTATTTAAATTTAAAACCAAAGTTGATTGGAACGTAAGGTGCGAGACTCCTGCGGGAAAAGCGAGTCCACGGGAGACCCCACAGGCGCAAAGGCGCCGAGGAGGCTCCCGGACCGCCCGCGGAAAGCGAGTGCCTGGAGTGGAAATCAACGGTCAAATTGTACAAACCTTTATAAAACTGTAGACAAACTTGATTTTCAATAGAGTGCTGTTACATTTATTTTTTCTGGTCAAGGCATTGATAAACCGCCATCATGTCTCGTTTGTTCAATTCACGAATCCGGGCGAATATGGGGATATCGGCAACGGCCTCGGTACGTTCACTTTCAGCCA
Organism: Peribacillus sp. 05N428; assembly: GCF_056397085.1. Classification (NCBI taxonomy): domain Bacteria; kingdom Bacillati; phylum Bacillota; class Bacilli; order Caryophanales; family Bacillaceae; genus Peribacillus; species Peribacillus sp. 05N428. The sequence continues at coordinate 70,815 of NZ_JBFTMS010000013.1, forward strand.
CAACATCCTTCACTTTCCCTGTCAGCCAGGTCTGGACGTCGATGCTTTCGACGATTTCTTTACGCCCTTCATCATCGATGCCACTGGCATGACAGCTCACACAAGGGATCGTTAATTTATACACACCGTCATGGATGTTGTCTTCTGAAATGACTTTCTTGCCATTACAGAATGGGCATTTATGACTTGCTTTAATTTTATTGATTTGGGTAACGATTTTTTTGTAGCCGAATGCTTCATAGACATAGGTTAGTTTTTTGTATTTGCCATTGGTGAAATATTTATCAATAATGGTTTCTCTTGTTTCGTTAATATTGGCAAAGTCACAGATGGTGATCTGATTTTTGCTGCTGATTGCTTCGATATTGCCTTTAATGCTGTCCCAGAATGGTTGGGTATTTTGTAAAACCACTTCATAGCCGACGAAGCTTGCTAGTTCGAGTTCGAGCATTTTCAACGCTGCTTTTGTTTCACGTGGAAGGAATGAGACATCATCAGTGAGTGCGATATCGCCGCCCACAATCGCTTTTAGTTTTTCCAGTTCCGGCAGCTTTCCTACAATTTTGATGACTTGATCAATTGGCTGTTGGATGATCTCGCGAATGTCCGTATCACCAAACATCAGCTTTTTATGATGTTTGAGAACCGTTCCTTGACAGACTGGACAGTCAATCATCTCTTTTGTTTCTTTCATCTGCTCTTTAATGATTGATTTCGATACGAAGATATAACGCCCAATGATGAAATTGAACCCTTCCCAAATTCGCGATGCCTTGCCTGCTTTATCGTAAAAGGACTTTTCCCAATACCCATATAAGAAGGTATGTTTTTCGGCATCTGTCATCTCATTATAGCTTTTACTAATGTCGTGACCGAGTTCATTCTTGATCTCATCAAACAGGAATTGCAGTTTGGAATGCTGATAATATTTTAATACTTCCATCACGTCCGGATGTAATAAACCATCCCAGAATGGCACGTTTTTGTCTTGTATGACTACATCGAAATCGAATTTTTCAATGACCCGGCGTCCCGAACAGCTTGGACAATGATTTTCTGCTGAATAGAAATCGAAGCTTCTTGTATCTTTATTGGTCGGATGTGCAGCCACTATATGGTTGATCATTCCGCCCAATTCATAAAGAAACGTATATTGGCTGTACAAGTGCCGTTCAAGATCAATGGCGATGACAGGTGCAATCGTGTCGGACTCATACTCCCCATAAATCACGCGAGCGATTGGTGATAAGCTTTTTAAAATGCCGCCCTTATAGACGTTCTCTGCGTTTTTGAAATAGTCCAGATGATTTTCCTGTAAATAATCGATACCAGTTTTTGACCGGAGCGTCGAAGAGATATGCAACGGCTCCACTCGATCGTCACTGTCTTTGTGACTGTAATAATCATCATGACTGACAACGTCAAGATGCTGGACAGGCGTTAGCTGTCTTTTGCCAAAATCCACGATATAATCCGAGCTTTCCAGCATATAGGCATTATGTTCAATCATGATGATGGAGACGGATTCATCCTCCAGAATGACCCTGACACTGTCAATGAATTGGTTTAAAATATTTTGCGATAACCCTTTTGAAGGCTCGTCAAAAATGAACAGCGTGTGCGGGTTTCTTGTCTTCGCAAACAGCTCGGAAACTAAGTGGACACATTGAAATTCACCAGTCGATAGTGTTTGTGTTTTTCTTTCTAACGTTAAATAACCAAGCCCAAGTTTGATCAATAAGCTCAAACGTTTATGTGCGATGTCTTCAGATGGCAATTCTTCGATGATATCTTCGATCGAACGCTGAAAAATATCATCAATTTCATCACTGTATTTGGTTAGCTTCTTTTTAATATCAAGAAACGTCGCAACGGTTGACCGGCTGGTGATCGATTTATTTCGGTCCTGCCCGACCATGACCAGCTTATCCTTTGGATACCGCTTCTGAAAATCTTTGGAAATGCATTCATTGACTAGTGTAGATTTACCGCAGCCGGACTCACCCGTAAAGGTAACGAGTCTATTCTTGGGAATGCGGATTTCTTCCATTTGAATATTACGGCAGTAAAGATCCTGAAATTGATAGTATTCCGTTGGTGCTGCTTCATTTCGTTCCCAGCTGATTGGTTTGGGCCGCGGTGATTCCTCAACGATTTTCCCGCCATATTTTCCGCTGCCGGGTCCAAAGAACAATTGGTCATCCGTGCTATCCAACACTGTATCTGAGTGATCAATGAGCCAAATTTGATTTTTATAACCTAATTGCTTAATCTGCTCCAAAATTTTCAAAAGGGTTTGATGATCAAGACCGACGGAGATTTCATCGATGATGATCACGGTATTTTCACTTGTTGCCATGAATTCGGCCAAATAAAGCCGGGTTAATTCCCCTCCTGACACTGTCCCCATAATACGGTTCAAGCCTAAATAACCAATATTCATATTGATTATATTTTGGAGAATATGCTGTTTAGCTTCACTAATATGTAAGGTCTCTGCGAGTGAAAGGATCGTTTCGATGCTTAAGTTGTTGATATCGGATATAGTATGCGGGCGATCTAATAATTCAATGGTATATTGCTCGACTTCTTGATTGTAGCGCTTCCCCTCACACTTTGGACATTCGACGTTTTTCGTCGTACCGCGTCCTTTACAAGTGGGGCACCAGCCTAAGGCATTATTAAATGAAAAAACTTCCGGAGAAAGATTGAATTTTTCTGCAAGACAAACACGAATCTCTTTAAACACACCAGTATGTGTGCCAATGGTCGAACGGGGATTAGCTGAAATGGATGATTTGCCGAGAAAAAGGACCAGCGGCATTTCCTCCATCTTGATGGCACTGAAGTTGGTTTCCATAATATTAGGGAATAAATACTGATATTCAGACTTCGGCAATAAGGAAACGAGACGCTTCTTGGATTCTTCGCCAATGGTTTGACAAAAAGTCGTCTTCCCGGAACCTGATAAACCAGCAATTCCTAATGATTGGTCGTCTGGCAGTGATGAATCTAAATGGCTTATATTGTTCGCTATTAATCGATTTATTTTCATTTGTAACTCCTCTCATTTTTTTAAGCTCAGTCTTTCATATTAGCACAGCGGTATATGTATTTGGTATTTTTTTAACGGTAACCCCATCCTTTTATTCTTTCACATTCCGCTGCTTCAAAAACGTATGATTCATCGACAAAAAACGAGGAGTAAGGATTGGATTTTTTCCATAACCAAACCAATATGATGATAAAGCCTTCTAGATTATAAAAGCCCCTCTCGACTAAGAGAAGGGCTTTCCTTATAAAGTATGACCGCATTTTTATCCAATACGCTTATTTAGTATTGGACTTTTTTGCCTTGTTTTCAAGATCGCTTTTAGGCTCGGTGGAGAATTCCACATCTTTTCCATGTCCCTGCGGGTTAACACTTGGTGCGATGCGACCTCTTCCTGTCTTTTTACTCATTTCCTTCACCTCCAAGTATATGATGTTGGACGGATCTACTTTACATTACGGGTGTAATTAAATGTGTCTTTGTTCTGAGGAACATCAGGATCTTTTTTCCCGGCAGGCTGTACTGCTCTTCCTGTATTTCCGCTATAGCCTTCTTCCATGGGCCCTGGATAATGATAATGACCATCATTAACTGATTGCGTTGTTGCTTCACCAGTTGCATGATTTGCTCCCGTTTCCGCGCCATTTTCTTTATCGTTAGTCAATCCATCTCCTCCTTTTCTAAAGATTTTCTTTTATAGTATTTCGATAAAAGAGCAATAAAATGAAAGGAGAAAAAAGGAAGCACTATAATGACTCCATTCTTTGTTATTTGGAGGTCAGAAGTAAACTCTCGGTTGCACCGTTTTTCAAGAAGGGACTGGGTTCGCCAACCGTATAAATTTGTAAGTCATGCATAGCCCTGGTACATGCGGTGTAGAACAATCTACGCAGGCTCTCATCACCGTATGTTTGCATGGATGCATCATAAATGATGACTGCATCGAATTCGATGCCTTTGGCCAAATAAGCCGGTATAACAACTACACCCTGTTCATATTCATTTGTGCCTTTCTGTACGAGTTTAATTTCACCGTGGACACTAAGGGCATCGTATGCGGCGGCACTTTCGGCAGCAGATTTACAGATTATTGCGATTGTATTGTACTCACGGCTTTGGAAGTCTTTGACTTTAGACATGATTTTGCGGTGCAATTCATCACGGCTGGACACTTGAGTGAGTACAGGCTTCTCGCCTTCACGATTGAACGCCTTAATTCGATGGCCTTCTGGAATTAGTTCACGTGTGAATTCTATAATCTGCTTTGTGGATCTGTAGCTTTGATCCAAGGTTATGCTCTCGGTTTCACTTATTCCGTATAAACTGGTAAGAGTCTGGAAATCCACCCGTTCGCTGGCATGAGCAAATATTGCCTGGTTAAAGTCACCGAGCACGGTCATCCTGGCAGAAGGAAACAATCGTTTCAAAAACTCGAATTGAAATGGAGAATAATCCTGTGCTTCGTCAACAAGCACATATTTTATAGAAGTATTCGACTGGAATCCTTGAATTAACTCCTTCAGCAGCAAAAATGGAGTCGCGTCTTCGTAATACAGTTTACCTTCGTCCAGCATTTTTTGGGTTGATAAGCAAATTTCCCTTTCGGCAGGTGTTTCACCTTCATTCCACAGTTCGAACCGTATTTGTTCGTCAAAAAGTTGCTTGTATATGCCCTTAATATTGATAAAATGAAGTGCTTTTATCCGTTTGCGTAACGACTTCAATTTCTTTCGAACAATCATACGCGCAAGCATCTTATTCTCTATCTCATAATCGTCAAAGGAATCTTCATTATCACCGCGTTTTTTCTCTAAATAGGTGTATACCTTTTGGTAGTCTTCTTTGCTAAGATACTCGATTTCCTCCTCGACCCAAGGTTGTTTCAACTCAAACTTTTCCCTTTCATCAAGTAGCTCACATAACCACTCTTTCAGCTTTTCAATCCTATTGTGAAATCTTAATGTGGTGTCTGTGTTATAAAATCTTTCTGAGATTTGTTTGGCGGAGACGAGCGTTTCCCCTCGGAACTTTAACCCTCTAAAGATCATTCCGGATTGCTCAAGTGATTGTCTGTAGGTCTTGATGATTTCAAAGAAGCGAATGGATGCCTTAAATTGGATACTCGCTGTCCTGGTGCTATAGGAAGGATCATCCGCTGCAGTCAGCAAATATTCCAATTGCTCATAAGGATCCTCAACTTGAAAAGAGTCAGTCAGACGATGATCCAGGTATTCCTGGAATGTTACCTGCTGCATATTCTCTTCGCCAAGTTCGGGTAACACATTGGATACGTAGTTATTAAACATGGAGTTAGGAGAGAATAGAATGATTTGATCCGCTTTCAGCCTTTCTCGGTTCTTGTAGAGCAAGTAAGCGATCCGTTGAAGGGCAGCTGATGTCTTCCCGCTGCCAGCTGCACCTTGAACAATAAGCAGACGTCCGCGATCGTTCCGGATGATCCTATTTTGCTCACGTTGAATGGTGGACACGATACTGTGCATATGCTTATCCGTTCCCTTGCCCAGTACCTGCTGCAGGATCTCATCCCCAATGGTGAGACTCGTATCAAACATTGATTCGATAACGCCTCCCTTGATGGTGTATTGCCACTTGTTCTCCAGCATTCCCCGAATTACGCCTCCGGGAGTGGAGTATTCTACAGGACCGGGAGGATAGTCATAATAAACACTCGAAATCGGGGCCCTCCAATCGTAGATAATGAAGTTTTCTCCTGTTGCATCAGTAAGAGTGGAAGTCCCAATATAAATTTGTTCCGTAAGGGGAGACCCTTCTTCAGTGATATCAATCCGGCCGAAATAAGGCACTTCCTGCATACGGCGCAATGTTGACAGCCTCTTGAAGGCATATCTATGTGCGCCTTCGCTTTGTGACAAGTCTTGAGCCTGCTGCCTTAAGCCAATGATCGTCTCGAGGTAATCATCGAAAGTATCGATATTAACCTTGAGGTCATCCCAAAAGTGTTTACGGATATTAACAACTTCTTTTTTACGCTTTGAAGTTTCTCCTTCTATTTTGCTGATTTGTTTCGTGATTGTATCTATCACCTCATTCAAACGTTCTTGCTCCTGCCGAATTTCATTGTTCATAACGGACACTCCTTTAAAAAATGAGAAATTAGGGGTTGACTAGAGGTGAGTTTTACCTTATACTTATAGTAAGGGGTAAACTGTTTTTGTATATATTTAAATGTGTTTCTATACTAATTTATCATAAATTCTGAATGATATCAATGTATTTTGCACAACAGTTGCCATAATGAATCGTCATTTTAAACTTTAATTAACATGTACAGTCAGTAACCAGTTGAGCAAGCAGCTTGACTGGTTATTTTTATGCATATTTGAAAGCCTCATTGCTTCGCTAGTTCTTTTACTATAGATTTGAAACAAAGCCATACTGTTAATAAAAAAATACGGAGAAAATAGCGATAAAGACAAATCCATCTAAACGGATTTGTCTTTATGTTTCTTACATTGAAAATACGAAAATGTTTTTGTGAATTTTCAATCTATTCCACTTGTGTTACTGGTTTATTATTTCATCATCTGCCTTGCTTCCATAAACAGCACTTGGATAAACTTTTTCATATTATTGCGGCTCTGACTGCTTACTTTTTTGCTTTTGTCTTCTAGCTCCAGCATTTTTTTGCGGACTTCCGAGAAATCAAAAAATGTGGATGAATAGGCTTCGAATTTTGGATTCATATAATCCGTCAATCCTAATGAAGCGATATGGATGAGTGCCTGGTTAAGTGCGCGACGGACACGCTGCTCAGAAGCTTTCATTTCTTTCTGGATTTCGGCCTCTTTCGCTTGACCTCCCAGCTTTTCAGCAGCAATCCCAGCAAATATCTCCTTTAAATATGGAAATGTGTAGGCAGGACCGAGTCTTTGCTTTTCATTTTGGAGGAATCCTAAAATGTTTAATAAATCCTCGCTTCCCCCTTCGCCAATCATACCTAAATCAGAAATTAAGGACCGTCCGGCTTCCATGATACTTTTTGTATGAATGGAGGGCACTTTCGAAGACTTCGGGCGGCCCGTAAACACGTTCAACGACTTTTGAATGCCCTGGATCGATTGATCCACCAGTATTCGCTCGTTCACTTTGTTTAATATGCATGAAATTTCAACTTGGTTCAGCGGTTTTGTAATGTAGTATTCCGCTCCTAATCTATACGCCTCTCCAATCAGTTCTTTCGATTCCACTTGCGAAATCATCACAAATCTTCCTTGAAATCCATCAGCTAGAGACCGGATCGTTTCAATTCCATCCCTTAATGGCATGAGCAAATCAATTAAGACAACGTCTGCTTTTTTTAAAAGCAACAAGCCATTATTCACTAAAGCTCCGTCTTCTGCTTCTCCCACCACTTTGCCTAAATCTTCGTCTTCAATTATCTCTGTCAACATTCCTCGAATGGCAGGATCGTCATCTATAATGAAATAATTCATCTCGTTAACCCTTTCTCCATAATAGCATCAATCGGAAATCCTACGATGAATACGGTTTCTTTATAGGTGTCCATTAGCCTGATATGTCCTCCAAATTTTTCAACTGTTTGTTTCACATACGATAAGCCAATTCCAGTCGAAGGGTTTCCCGCCGCATCGAATTTCTTTGTATATCCTGCTGTAAAAATGATTTCCTTCTGCTTCGGCGCAATGCCGGGGCCATTATCACAGATGCAAAACTCCACGAATTGATCTTTCCTTTTCACATGCAGTGATACGTATCCTTCTTCTTCAATGGCTTCCACTGCATTGGCCAATAAATTATTTATTAATGATAATACCATATATACATGATAGGGGGGATGGTCACCATCTATATGCAAGGAAAATGTAATAACTTTGCGAAGGGACTCTGCATATCGTCTATTGGACACGATCATGATGTTACCAAGGTCTTCGATCTTCATATATTCCTGCAGGTTTTCGGATGACATAAGTTTCGACAGCCCCGCATAAATCCGCTGGTTATCTTTTTTGATCTCATGCACGAGACCGGCAATCTGCAACGCAGTTTGCGCATCGCTTCCATTAGTCCCCTTTGTTTTTATCCGACGGTAAAAGTCATAACAAGTGCGGGTGATTTCTTCCGCATTTTGCATTGTTTTCTTCAGTTGAACCGATTCCTCATACAAACTTGAAATGAATAGCAGCATTTGTTCCTTTTGCATGCGCTGCTCCGCTTCTGCGGATTTCGCTTCTCTCAGCTTTAATATATTAAAAAAGCCGAGAACGAAAAAGCTTCGAATAAAGGCGATTAAAACAAGTTGGTCAATGGCTAGCAAGGGTGTGTCCTGATTCGCCAGGATGGATCGGATCGTCATCTCCGATACACTTGCAAAAAGCTCGATCAATACCCCTAAAAGCCCGATCATAAACGGCTGATCGTGCCGTTCGTTCAATTTCGTTTTATGAAAGGCCAACGCGTAAATGAAGTAGTAGAAAAAGGCGGGAACATGAAGATACATCGCATCCTCAACGGATATGTCCCGTATCCCGACAGCCAGTGAAAAACGTAAAAAAAACACACTCATTCCCGTCACTATGCCTGCAATAATCGGGTGGATGCTCCTCCCCCATAGTAAAAACAAGAAGAAGACGGGGGTTCCCAAACTGACTCTGAATGTATCATCGAAGGGGTAAAACTTGAATTCGCCCGCAAGAGGCACCGCAATCATAATCAATAGTAATATCCTTATACTCTTTTTCAATACGGTCCCTCCCCAGTCACTATATTAAAAACATAACACATGAAAAGGTAAAAAAGTGAGAAGGGTTTTGACTGAAACTATTATTTTTTCTGCCCCTTGTAAGTATCAGTAGGATTCAGTAGGTTCCAGTAGGATGATCATAAACTTGAAATAATCTAAAAATTGAAAGCGTTAACAAAAGGGCAACTATCAAAGGAGGAATTCAAATGAAAAGGTTTGGCTTAGCTACTCAAATTTTTATTGCACTTATACTAGGTATCGTTGTCGGTGCTTTATTCCATGGTAATGAAACAGTCATGGCCATTTTGGTGCCTATCGGGGATATTTTCATTCATTTAATTAAAATGATCGTCATCCCGATCGTCATGGCTGCATTAATCGTCTCCATAGCGGGAGTCGGCGATATAAAGAAACTAGGTAAATTAGGCGGGAAGACTCTTCTTTATTTTGAGATTGTCACCACAATTGCCATTGTTATTGGATTACTGGCGGCAAACTTGTTCCACCCAGGGTCTGGCTTAGATACAAGCAATCTTGAAAAAAGTGATATTTCAAAATATGAAGAAACAACAAATACCGCTGGTAGCAGTGGCTTTGGAGAAACAATTTCTCATATTGTTCCTTCAAATGTATTTGAATCAATGGCTCAAGCGGATTTATTACCGATTATCTTCTTTTCTGTTTTATTCGGCTTAGGTGTGGCTGCGATAGGCGAAAAAGGAAAGCCTATTCTTGGATTCTTTGAAGGTGTGTTGGAAGTAATGTTTTGGGTGACGAATCTAGTCATGAAATTTGCCCCCTTTGGTGTGTTTGCGCTGATTGGTGTAACCGTTGCAAAATTTGGTATCGCAACATTAATTCCTTTAGGGAACCTAGTAATTGCTGTTTATGTGACGATGGTATTCTTTGTATTCGCCATTCTTGGAATTATAGCGAAAATGTCAGGGACAAGCATTTTTGTTATCCTGAAAGTGTTAAAGGATGAATTGATTTTGGCATTTACAACAGCAAGTTCAGAGTCGGTATTACCAAGGCTTATGGACAAAATGGAGAAGTTTGGCTGCTCGAAATCCATTACTTCCTTTGTTATTCCAACAGGCTATACGTTTAATCTAGACGGCTCATCGATTTATCAAGCACTTGCTTCACTTTTCGTGGCACAAATGTATGGTATAGATTTATCCATTACACAACAGATCACTTTGTTACTAGTATTGATGTTAACTTCAAAAGGAATGGCTGGCGTTCCGGGTGCCTCATTTGTTGTTGTTTTAACAACACTTGGTTCTATGGGACTGCCCGTGGAAGGTGTTGCGTTCATTGCCGGTATCGACCGAATTTTGGATATGGGAAGATCAGCGGTTAATGTCATAGGGAACTCATTGGCGGCGATTGTCATGTCGAAATGGGAAGGGGAATTTGACCAGGATAAAGCAAACCATTACGTTGATTCAATTAAACAATCAGACGTAGCATAAACTTATAAAGGAGGAAACACGGTGTCAACAATCCAAATAAATCATGACGATCGTATTAAGAAAGACTTCTTGGGATCAAAACAAGTACCAGTGCATGCATACTATGTATCCCAACATTGCGTGCAGTCGAAAACTTTCCGATTACAAGTTACCCTTACGAGATGACAAACCCAGGTATTTCTTGTGCTGAACTGTTTGATAGATCGTAATTTCCGATTTTGGTGAAATGGCAGATGTGGTTGATGAATAACAAAAGTCTGGGGAATTGATATAAAAGCCCTCCTTTATGGGAGGGCTTATTTGTTTTGCAGGATGAGTAAAAATAATAATCCGGAACTAAAAAATGGATAGCCCCAAATAAGGCTATCCAGCTTAATTTATAAAAGATCACTTCACCTTTACGCCAGCTTTAATCAACGTAGGCGGAGTTTCCCCCTGTAATCCGGCGACAAGGTTGGTTGCGGCCAGCATCGCCATTTTCAGGCGGGTTTCATATGTTGCGGAACCGATATGAGGCAAGGTGACGACATTCTTCATGGAAAGCAGCGGGTTGTCTTCCTGGACGGGCTCCTGTACAAAGACATCCAGTCCTGCCGCGTGAATTTCTCCGGTTTTTAGCGCATCGATCAACGCTTCTTCATCCACTGTTTTCCCTCTTGAACAATTGATGAAGATGGCGGACTCTTTCATGAGCTTGAATTCTTTTTCCCCCATCATCTTTTCGGTTTGAGGAGTCAGCGGTGTCATCAAGCAGACAAAATCAGATTGCTTTAACAGATCTTCCAGAGAACAGTATGTAGCTCCATACTTTTGTTCCGCGTCTTCGTTTCTGGATCTGTTGTGATATAAGATGTTCATATCGAACCCAAAACGGGCCCTTTTTGAAACGGCAGATCCGATTCCGCCCATTCCGATAATACCTAATACTTTATGATGGACGTCCAACCCAAACGATTTTTCTCCGATATTCGATGTCCATTGCCCTGACTTTACCATTTGATCCAACTCAGGCATTCTTCTCGCTGTGGAGAGAATCAAACCCATGATCGTATCGGCAACTGTCTCATTCAATACCTCGGGAGTGTTTGTAGCCATGATTCCTCGATTGGACAACTCGGTTACATCCAAATTGTCGTAACCAACCGATGAATTACAGACGATTTTTAATTGAGGTGCTTGATCCAGTAAAGTTTTATCCACCTTTAATCCTGAACCTAATATACCTTGTGCGTTCTTCAGCTCCTGAAGAAATTCAGGATAGTTTTGTGAATGAAGACCCTCAAAATAAACGACATCACAAGTCTCTTGAATATAATCCAACACCTTTTGATCCACTTTCTTATAAACGATTACTTTCGGTTTCATCATTGATACCTCACTTCCAATAAAGTAGGACCCCATCGGGTTCAAATGCTGACATAACCTTTTTGTTTTACGCCTCTATCTATAATCTACCATTATTTTAAAAAAAGGTAGTAGCTAATTGAACGGCGGACCAAATTGCTAAAACGGAAGCTAACGTTAGAATAATATTTTCGAACCAATTGTTTTTATATTTTCCCATCAAGCTTTTTTTATTTGAAAGCACGAGCATGCCAATTGCGATTACCGGAAAGCCGATTATATTTATTGCATTTACGCCAATTGTTAAGGCAATGAAACCAGGCATGCCGGGAATGGACCAAATGATTGGCGTGACCAACACAAAAAGCATAACCCATTTATACATTGGATCTTTTTCATATTTACCATTGTACTTTTCGCGACGATCCTTATTTATTACGTAAAAGGCATCTACAATCAATCTTGGAAAACCAGTTGACTTGCCTACTACACTCGCGAATAATACGCCAAAAACACCAAGATAGAAAATGTACCAGCCAAATTTCCCTAACGACATTTGTAATGCCATTGCCAAGTCATCAATCGTTTCGACATGAATTCCATTCGGTTTTAAAATTTCTGCCCCAACCACCCAAATGGCCAAATTTATCACGATGCAAACTCCGATGGCAAAAAGCAAATCATTTCTTTGAACCTTTAGATGACTCGGTTTCGTCCAGCCCTTTTCCTTCATGAAATATGGATGAACAAAGTTCGAAATCGAGCCTGCCACTGCACCGATAATCGAAACCGCTACTAATAATGCTCCATGAACGCCAGTATCACTTGGAATGCTAAAACCAATTGTTCCTTTAATGATTTGCCCCACATCCGGTGTAGCTTGAATGGCCAGGAACAAGAAGACAATGGTCAATAATGCCAAAAGCACTTTCATTACACTTTCAATTCTATTATAAATATTCCTGCCAATAAGCATAAAAACTAATCCCACAACTACCAATGAAGCTAAGAATGGCTGATTGACTTGGAATAGGGTCGATAATACCTCTCCCGCTCCCTTAATCATATAGGCATTAAACAGATGGCCCATGATTAATGCATAACCAAACATGAAGTAACCGAAAAATGGGTGGATACGTCCATAGCCTTCAAGTATGGTTAAACCTTCTGTGTTACAAAGCTGGAACCGGGCGATAACATTAACGATAAGAAAACGAAGGATTAATGACAGAGCTAAAATCCACATTAAACTATATCCATAATCCGCCCCGGCAACAGAAGACGTCACCAGATCACCGGCTCCAAGCCACGTTAACACGGCAAGGATTCCCGGACCATAGGATGTTTTAAATTTCGTGAAGAAATTTGTTTTCTTACTTACGACCTCCGGAGCAATCACAGTGGATTCAGCAAGATTTGATTGATTTTTCAAGTTATTCACTCCATTCCAAAGAGTATGTATTCGCTTTCATTTTTTCTAAAGCAATAATACTTAGATAACTCTAGACATTCAGATATTGAAATTATGACAGAACTTTACGTCATTTCCGGAATTGACATAAAGTTAACGCGCAGTATGTTGTCATGCTTCATGTTGAAGTGAATTAGCTCTTAAGAAAGTTCTCCTTCCATTTGATTGAATCTTTCGACTATTTACATTGAAATTGTAAGACAAATTAAAATGTAAGTCAATCATAATATTTAGAAGTTTTTTAAAAAAACATAAAAAAGAACATTCGTACTTGTTGACCCTTCAAGAGAATTGGCGTTGTTGCAAATTGGGGAAAACAGGATAAATAAAGGATAAGTACAGCGTGCGAATAGATTACTGTCATCAGCGGATAATATAAGCGAAGGAGTGAAATATATGCCACAAGATAATAACAATGATCCAAATAACAATGCCGGGAACCTTGATGCACGTAGAGACCCTACTAATAATGATAGTTTGAACCCCGGGTTTCAAAGAGAAGAACGTCCTATGCTTAATGGTAATATCCCAACAACAGAGGGTGTTGCAAATGTTAAAGAACGTTTTCCTTCGGACCATGAAAGACTTATGAGCAGAATCAATCTTGGGGATGCACTTATAAATCGGGAAAATACACATTTTGGACGGTTTGAAAGATAACCCACGAGAAAAAAGCTAAAAACCTGTTTAGGCTTTAGCTTCCGTTTTTTAGTTTTGTACAAAATGAACTGTCCTCTCCAGGCACTTGCTTTCCGCAGGAGTCTCTCACACCCGCTCCAATCAATATGGAACACGTTTTATCTACAAAAATTAAAAGAGACCTTCCTATAGGAGGTCTCTTTTAATAATCCTTATTTTTCACAAGCGATAAAGTCTTTGTCGCGATCGCTTTTTTTATTGGCATCATAAAGCGCCTTTGAAACGTGAGGCTTGTATTTCGTTTTTCCTCCTTTATTTTTAACGGAAGATGTACGGGCTACGCCTCCTTTGTAGTCTTTATTCAATGCTGTACAGTTTTTATAAGTCTTCACTTTTGTTTTGGCACTGGCAACATTATTTGCGCCAAACGAGAGACCTAAAACTAGTCCAAAAGATAGTAAAATAGCAAATATTCGTTTCAAAATATGTACTCCCTTTCCTAATAATTAACTTTTTACTTATCATTCCATTTTTCACAATAACTATATTTCTGGATTTTAAATAAAACCTGCTCTCACTTAATCCATTCCAAAGAAAAGACCGCCCATTCAGCGGTCTCATCGATTATATTATTCCTTTCCTTTCACCCTGTAATGGACCTCCCCGGGTTCTTTGCAAAAGGTGATTCCGCTTCCCGGTTCGTAATAAAAGGTCTTTTTACCCAATGAGCGTTCATGGAAGGTCGTATGCAGATAGGATGCTTGGTCCCTTTTGAAGGCGAGTTGATTTTTGCTTAAGTTTACTGGTAGGCAATGACCGTAGTTTGTGTGGACGAGTGTTTCCTTTTCGTTCATTTCCTCTAAGTCACGAATGTGGATGTAGGAAAACCAGACTCCTCCTCTTTTCCGGAATGAGCGGGAGGAGAACCAGACCATCCCCAGCTGGGCGTTTATGCAGACGGGCAGTCTGTATTTACCGCCCAGTACGGATTTGGCTGCTGCTAGTCCGCCATCCAGATCCAATCCAAAGTGGTTTAACGTGTTATTCAGGATTTCCTGGCGCGGTTGCCTAACATGGAATGTGTTTTCTCCCTCCACTACCGTAGTCATCTCGACACCATTGGCGTCGTATCGCTCCATCATTCCTACCGTTTCCATATTCAATAAATAGTTTTTTCGTATCATCATTCCATTCACTCCCCATTTCACTATTCCTTTTTATGGAGTATACTGGACATAGAGGCAGGTATACTCCTGCTCACAAGCCCTTAGGTGATTGTCTGACCGGACGTCCTCACCTAGGGGTTTTTCACTTTTTCATTATCACATTTCCCCTCACCTCCTCAACAGCTATACAGCCAGCGTACTAGCTCTTCGATATTGTTTTTATCTTTGCTTAGGTGAAATAATGGCGGCCGCCCTTTGTATGTTCCTTTAAACTCTTTCCAAATCGGATTATCAGGACTCCAGTCCACCTCTTTCAATTTTGACATTCTCGTGGCAATCAGCTGTTGTCTTTGTTCGATAGGCTGGTTTTCCACTTTGTCATTGACATAAAGGGCAACGGCAATGAAAAGCGGGTAACTGGCAAGCATGCACTTTGTGTAATCACCCATCTGTCCTGCCGGGTATATGTCGAATAGTTCATTAAGATAGAGATGAATGAGTGTGATGTATTCACTGTTCGAAAGCGGACTTTGTGATACTTTTTCTTCGATGTTTACGTGTGCCTTCCCAGTCATGAAGATGCCTATGACCTGCCTCAATTGCGATAGCGATAAGAGGTTTTTATTGGCTGGACGATTGATGGACCGCTTTTCAAGTTCGACACCGGCTGTTTTTAGCGATTGATGGGTATGGAGCACCTGATTGGTAATGACGTTAAGGTTGTTTCGCGAGTCGAATGATATCCGTTTGGAAAGGGCCACTTTCTTGCCTTTTAGATTGAGATCCAGGTAGAGCTGGGATTCTTCCGCTCTTGTTAGCCCTTCAAATACTTGGATCGCAATCGAGCTGTCCTTCATGAGTGAATCCAGTTCGTATGCTTGTTTCACCTTTTCTTCATCCTTCTTTAACGCTTTAAGGATACTGTCCTCCAATTGCGCGAAGGCCGCTATTCGTTGTGTTCCGTCGATGATCGAAAGTTCGATGGGATCTCCATTAGGGGCGGTTCCTTCCCTGCTGCTGGCAACAAGCGGCGGCAGGTAGATATTTTTCGTTAACGCATTGTCCAAAAGATAGTTTTTGATCGATCGGACCCGCAGTTGGTTGATTTCCCTCGTGGCGATCTGACCGTTGCGATACATATGGACCAGCTCGATGATGGAGCAGGAAACCATCGTCCTTCTTTTCCGGTCCAATTCACTTAGAATCATGCAGCCATCCTCCTTCTTGTTCTATTTTTCGTTTGAACGCGAGAGCCGTTTTCTGGATGGCGTTTGTAGTCGAATGGTTTTTGACTCTTTTTTTCAAGGGATCGTAAATGTGTGAATAAAGGACATCATCATGCTTCCAAGTGCAGGCTTTCTTCAAATGCAGCATATGATTTATTGCTTCTTCATAGGGGATTTCATGATGTTTGTGGAGTTGGTGGATCGTTTGGGCAAGGGCTATTTGGATGCCGGAATACCCTGATGTGAATGTGGTCCGGTCTGTCATCTTCTTCGGGAAGATTTCCAGCCATGACTCGAAAAAAGCGGTCGCGGTGTTGATGATTTCGGCTTTGGTTATATCACCATAATTGGCTTTACCCGTTTTCGCGGTGACGTTTCCTTCAAATAAAGCAATAAGGCAGCGCCTCATGATCGTCAGCGTAGTCAGCGCCGTACAGCTCACTGTGATCCTCGAAAGGGTGGTCTCTATCTCCATCTTACTTTCTAATATCCTGGCAATGTTCCGTGTTAGTTCTGCATATTCATCGCGCTGGTCATACTTCATCACCAAGCCGTTATGCGGCT
Source organism: Peribacillus sp. 05N428 (assembly GCF_056397085.1). Lineage (NCBI taxonomy): Bacteria > Bacillati > Bacillota > Bacilli > Caryophanales > Bacillaceae > Peribacillus > Peribacillus sp. 05N428. Next base: position 87,498 of record NZ_JBFTMS010000013.1, read on the forward strand.
CTTTTCGCTTCGTATTAATATCATTGAATAGCTGTCTTTCTTCATGCGTTTCCAGATTTAAATAGATTTGAATCGTGACCGGATAGGTTTTCAACTTATCAATTTGGTTTTGGAGCTTTGCCGCTTCAAGAAAGTTACCGATCTCTTCTTCCGTTTCCTTCCGTGCCCTTAGGTGACTGATGGCTGAAATGAGGGCGTAGGTCCTATGCTGACCGTCAAGTATGTATATTTTACTTCCTGGTGGCAGTTCCCCGCCCACGGGCACTTCTTGGATCGCTCCCCTGCTCGAGAAGATGAATGGGGAAAAGTAAAAGTCCCCTTCCGATACAGAATCGATGATGAACTCCCTGATTTCAGTCCTTCGATTGAGATCAAGCTTTCTTTGAACCGCCTCATCGACTCGAATATCGCCTCCAATGTCGAGAATTGAATCTGCGAGATTAATATTCTTTTCCCGAATTGGGTAAGGCTGTTTCCGGCTATCGTCACTTTCATTTCTTGATATGTCATTCACTTCACCTCTCTGCGACCATTATCCTATTTTATGCTTTTTTTGTAAAACCGCTCTTGTATTTCCTCTTTCAAAATTAGTTCCCTTTTGTGACTGCTTTACCTGTTTGATTGGCTAACTCTTTACAAAATCTCATCAAAGGGCTATACTCTATAATTTCCGTTTCAAATTTGCTACTGCAGATCGCTATTTTGTGTCCATTTAGAGAACAAACAGCCAAAATCCAGATAAAAGTGAAACGAAATGACATTTTTGTGAAGTTTTAAGACAAACAAAAAAGTCTATCAAGATGATAGACTTTTTTGACGTGGTTATTCTGCCATCTTTATTTCAATTGCTATGTTCCGTAAATAATCCAATAAGGGCCGGACTTCCTCTGGAGCTGAAATGTCAGTAAATGAGAAAGACTGCTTCTTCTTTTCATCGGCTATATCCAGCTGGTATGAAAACGAGTCGAACCCTTGCGTTTTTACCATTTTACTTTGGACAGCATTAGGAAGGTCAGCTTGTTTCATTAAGTTCTGCAATTCCTCATACTTCTCTTTCGGCAATTCATCCGTATCTATTTCGAAATTCAAGTCGAGGTTGGCAAATCCCCCTATGCAGCTAAATTTGATATGCATGGTAGATGAAGCCTCCTATTCATGGAATATGACTACTCAGGCAGTCCAACCGCTTTAAAAGCATTTTCAATCGTCTTGATGGCTGTTTTCGTAACATCGCCGCTATCAACAAGTTTTTGCGCTGCTTTTATGACGATTTGAACGAATTGATTGAAATTTGCCGTCGCAAATAAATTCTGCATCGCATTGAACCAGATTAAGGCCGCTTTGTCCGTTCCAATTTCCATGGATACTAGATAAAAGGCTTTGTTTGGTATGCCGCTATTGATATGGACACCATGATTATCGCGTTCTCCCTTATAGAAGTTCTTCATATGATCAGGCTGAATATCTTTACCCATTAACTTATTGTCGAATGCCGTACCTGGTGCCTTCATCGAACGGAGGGCCTGCCCTTTCAATGTCGGTCCCATAATATCAGCACCGATCAGCCAATCGGCATCTCCTGCTGTTTGCTTTAAGTGAAATTGTTTTATGGCAACTCCAAACACATCTGAAAGATGTTCGTTCAATGCCCCGGACTGACCTTCATACTCCAATCCACTTGTGAACTGCGTAACCCCATGTGTCAATTCATGTCCAATTACATCGAGTGAATTGGCAAAATTGCTAAAGATGACCCCATCGCCGTCACCAAATACCATTTCATCTCCGTCCCAATAAGCATTCGTGAATTTATTGCCATAATGAACGTTCAGAATAAGATCAAGACCTTGGTTATCAATTGAATTACGGTGCAAAACATCCTTGAAATAATCACGCACAACTCCGCTATAATCATATGCAGCATTAACAATGGGATCTGCACTTGATCGGTCTCCTTCTTTCCTAGCCTCATTCTCCCGGAGTTTCGTCCCTCCCTTGCAATCGTAAACATGACGGGCAGATTCACCTTGACGTCCGGATCCTGCATCCGTCAGTGCGACAACACCGTCAATATCGTATTCTTTCAATATTCTGCGCCTGCGTATTTGACGGCTTTTCGCTAAACTGATCCGTGCTTCTTCCACTTCATTTTGTGCCAAGTTCTCAAGAATATAGTTAGGTACGATGAAACACTGACACTTCAATTTGGAACAACCTTTTTTATGCATATGCGTCACTCCTTCATGTTTTTTTACGATCTATTATCATTTCGTTTTTCAAACCGTTCTTCATGCTCCTTAGCTGTTTATCTGATCCGTTCACATTTGCTGCTCTTCCTATCTTCAACACATTTCTATAGACTACTTTCGCCGCTTCTACCTCATTTCCCTCCATTCCTTCCTCTGATCCGTTCAATCCTATTTTCCAGCAGTACTGGTAACTCATCATGCAATTTCAGGCAGGGGATGCAAGAGTTCACCTTTCTTTATTAAATTATTCTGCTCGTGCTGCATATACTGCTTTAAACAAGGAATCTTCCTCGGAACATAAACAACCATTAAGGGAGGGCATAGCATTGGTAACTTCACAGGGAACTGCTTCGGTTAGCTTTCCATTCCCATCTGTATGGGGTATCCACTCTTCAATAGCTGGCAGAACGATTATTTGGGGCACACTTTCCATTCATTCCATTATAGATAATAGGGTGGTTGGTACGGTTAATTTTCGTGGCAGACCCATTCCGATTAATGGATTTTGGAATGAAAACACCAATCAAATCGCATTTGATTCACCTTATGCCACGTTCTCTGGCAACTTAACCATAATTGATGATCAACAGAGCAGAATCCGGCATTTCATTCTTCAAGGACGTTTTCTTATGAAGCCTCCCTCTCTGCAAGCAGGTGAGTCTGGATCGTGGATTGCCACTACAGATTTAGCCCTGAATCAATTTCCTGTTAGCGGTAATGCGTATACCGGGCAATTGCCTCCTGTTGGAGCTTTTTTAACATCGAATATCCTTCATCAGCACCAGAATTTTTGAGGAAGAACAATATAGGGTCATCCTTTTTTTGTAGAAAGGATGTTTAAGATAGGGAATCGTCTCTGGATTAGGGGCGATTCTTTTACTTAGATGCACTGAAGTGAACGGAAGCAAGGAGGCATACAAGTGACTCCATTGATTCAGGTTCGCAGCACGTTGCTCCCTGGCGTTCAGTTGATCACATTGCTTCCCCGCTTTGGTACCGTTTTGCCTATATATGAGATGGTTATTTTGGCAGATAACTTATGAATCCGTTAACTTAAAATGAGTACAGATGGAATATAGATTGACAGCATTTTCTCTGTACTTCATACTATTGTATTAATAGAAGTGACAGAATATTTGGTTAATTAGGAGGATGAAGCTATGAAATTAGCAGATGTTCTAGCAGAAAAGGATTTTCAAGCAGCTCATGTATTAATATTTGAGGATGTATGGGGGGATGACATGTGACTAAGCACAGAATCCTTTTAAGCATTCCCATTTTGCTATATGGAATTTACATATTTGTTGTCATTCAAAATGATGAAGATGTTCCACTTTATTTGCATCTCCTATTCGCAATCTACTTGATGTTTTTTGTACATTATGAAGATAACACAGAAGGAAACCATGATAGATTTTGAGAATTTCGATACTAAGAAGTTTTGACTTCAACTGAATGTATCAAGCTGTCCGCAGGCTAAGTTCGTTGTAATCCCTGGGTTGTTAACACGTGAGCCAGTTTATTATGACCACCCCAATATTTGTTCAAAAATCAATAATGAAGCCTAAAAAAGCCTCAACTCCTTAAAGGAATTGAGGCTTTCACTATTTATCAGCTTTCTTTTTGTTCCAATTAGATAATACGAGTTGTAACGATGCCTTCGATTTGTTTGATTTGTTCTTCCAAGGCAGGAATGATATCGCCGTTTACTTCTCCATCAATGTCGATGATCGTATATGCATATCCCCCACGGCTTCTGTTAACCATGTCAGCGATGTTCAAATTAAAGCTTGATACAGCCAGCGTGATTTGCCCAACCATGTTCGGAACGTTTTCGTGGAAAGTTGCCACACGACGGTTTCCTGTAAAAGGAAGCGAAGTGTTTGGGAAATTCACAGAGTTCTTGATGTTCCCTGTTTCTAAAAAGTTCTTCAACTGACGAGCTGCCATGATGGCACAGTTTTCCTCTGATTCTAGCGTAGAGGCACCAAGATGCGGAATTGGAACGACATTTTTCATTTTCAACACGTTTTCATTCGGGAAGTCAGTAATGAACTTGCCTACTTTTCCGCTTTCAAGTGCAGCTTGCATATCATTTTCATTCACTAGCTCGCCGCGTGAGAAATTCAAGATATGTACGCCCGGCTTCATGATGCTGAATGTTTCTTGGTTAAACATTCCTTTTGTGTCGTCAGTTAATGGAACGTGTACTGTAATATAATCAGATTCTGCAAACAATTCTTCAATTGTCATGGCGCGCTGTACATTGCGTGATAAGTTCCAAGCTGTATCAACAGAGATGAACGGGTCAAAGCCAATGACATCCATGTCCAAATCAAGCGCGTCATTCGCTACAAGTGCACCAATTGCTCCTAAACCGATTACGCCAAGAGTTTTTCCCTTGATTTCTTTACCAACGAATTGTTTCTTTCCTGCTTCGACAAGCTTCGGAATTTGTTCCCCTTCGCCTTCAAGCGTCTTTGTCCAAGCCACACCGGCAAAAAGGTTACGAGATGAAGCCATCAATGTCGTCAGCACCATTTCTTTTACAGCGTTTGCGTTAGCACCAGGTGTATTGAAAACGACAATTCCTTGCTCAGTGCATTTGTCGACCGGAATATTATTGACTCCAGCCCCTGCCCTTGCGATTGCTTTTAACTGATCGCCGAATTCCATAGTATGCATGTTAAAGCTGCGAAGAACGATCGCATCAGGGTTTTCACTGTCATTGTCGACTTTAAAATCGCCTTTATTGAAAACATTCAGCCCGCTTTCGGCAATATTATTTAACGCTTTGATCGTTTTGACTTTTTCTAAAAGTATTGTGCTCATTTTGTTTGCTCCTCTTTTGAATATAATAGTTTTGAAATTTCAAAATATTGACTTTAAAGCTTCACTATCTGTTAATATACAGAAAGAGGCAAGGGATAAAATCCCTTACCTCTGCCCAGGCGAACGGCTACGACACTATGTGTTCCCTCACGGTTATCCGTGTTTCGCCAGTTGCACATAGTCTTTTTCATTTATTTTATTCTATCAAACTATTCAGCAATCTTCAATATTTTTTTGCAGAAACCATAACTCACTAGAAATATCGACGAAACTTGCAGTTTTATCTGCGAAAATAGAAATATATCGTCGAAAACTAATGTTTTATCTCCGAAAATGGGAATATATCGTCGAAAACTATCTTTTTATTATAACTCTAGATAGTAATAAGACTAAAATCAGGATGGAAAGGATTATGAACGGGATGGTCGTTGTAAACAGGGTGACCCATTCGCTTGCCTCATTGTATGGTGTAAACTCCATTTTTTCTATATCATGTTCCTCCGCAGCATTATTCATTCTATCAAGCGAAGTTTCACTATTTGGGACAGACGCGACAAAGTATTGATCCTTTTCATACCCTGCCAGCCGACCGCTTATTTCAATCACACTTTTTCGCTGCTCCACCTCTATAAATGTCACTTTTCCATCCGCTAAATTTGTAAAAAAATCATTGGCAGTTAATTTCTCAGTCGGTTCTTCGTCATTATTAAAAACCAGCACAACCCCCAAGATAACCAAGAAGATGATTAAATAAAATATTTTACTACGGAAAATCTGTTTCATCCCATTCCTTCTCCCACATTAAACAAACTATAGGAAATAGTAACATACAAAATTAATTATTGGAATATCCTGGGCCGATCAGTTGCCAATTGAATAATATTAGTAAAAAATAAGAAGTATAACAAACTTAAAAAAGGAGGAACCACTATGCTAATAAGAGAGGCGACGTTGGCTGATGCGGAAGGGATAGCGAAAGTCCATGTGGATTGCTGGCGAACCACTTATAAAGACATAATGCCGAGTGATTTTTTAGATAAACTTTCTTATGAGAAAAGGAAAGACATATGGATAAAGAATATAACTAGTAATGGAAATTATGTTTATGTCGCAGAAAATAACGAAGGAAAAATAGTAGGATTTATATGTGGAGGGAAAAGGGAGACGAATCAAGTTGAGGATTCGGGCGATTTAACTGCGATATATATTCTCGAAAATTCACAAAGAATGGGGATAGGTAAGAAACTCATCAAAGAATTATTCTTTAAATTCGAAGAACTGGGATTCAAGACAATTTTCGTAGAGGTGCTTGAAGATAATAAATCTCGATACTTCTATGAGGCATTTGGTTCTGAATTGCTTAAAACCGAAAAAATCAAAATAGCTGGTGCTGAATTGAATCTATTGGTTTATGAGTGGAAAGACATTAGCCCCGTATTGTTATGAATGAAATTCAGCTAAGATCGCTAAAAAAGGCACAGTCCTTCGTGAAGGATTGTGCCTTGCTTTTTATTCTTGATTAAATCCGCTTTCGTCCATGTAAAATACTTCCCAAGAATGCCCATCGATATCCAGAAAACTCCAACCGTACATGAAACCATGATCAATGGCTTCATTGAAAGGCTTTCCGCCAACATCCAGTGCCCTATTCACGATCTCATCGACTTCTTCCTTGCTTTTAACGGACAGGGCGACGATGGTTTCCGTATTCGCTGCAGAATCAGGGATTTCCTTCTTGGTAAACGTTTTAAAGTAGTCTTCCACCAACAACATGACATATATGGACTCGCTGATAACCATGCATGTTGCATTTTCATTGGTCATTTGCTCGTTAAACTCAAAACCGACCTTTGTGAAAAATTCTACTGAGGCATCCAAATCTTTAACAGGCAAGTTTACAAAAATCTTTTCTGCTTGAATTCCCATCCAATTCACCCTCGCTTGATTTTATTTGTTCACTCACCTACTATTCGCTGCAATTTTCGATTTTCCTGCTTTATTGTATTCACATTGAACACATACAACCTTAGGGGAACATTCATCATTCACATACTTAAAGTATTTCAAATATTAAACAGGCTGATTCAATTTTAAAACAACCTGGGAGTTTACGTTAAAAAATTTCAAGAAGTATATGCCTCTCCCCCTTTGCTGCTTCAACATTGGATGGCGCATAAAAATTGAAATTCGTATACCAAATGGTTTCAAAAATAAAACACACTGTGTCTTTATTGAAATAAAAACTATATAATTCCATGCTTTACTAAAATTAATTACTTTTAAGGAGGTATGTATATGAAAATTAGTATTAAAACATGAAGTATCCGGAAAATTTTCTTTACTGGTTTTGGTTTCAATTTCAGTTGTTTTACCAGGATTCATCCCAATCATTTCGTCCTCCGATCGCTATCCAAACTCCCGAAGCACCACCTATTATTCAAGTAGAGCAATCCTCGTTTTGCAAATGCAGCACAAGTTCAAAAAATAGATGGGAAACGAAAACTCCCCTATGTGATAGGTGGTTCATAGATGGTTACCATTCAAACATATATATCAAAAAATAATTATGATGTTATTGATAATAAAAAATTATTAGATAACGAAGATTTTATCCCAATCCATCACTTAAACGCTAAGCAACTGGCAAATCAACAGCTAATTAATTCAAAAGGAACTACCTTTTACGGCACAGTCATTATATCTTATCAACATCAATTTCTCTCTAGCTTTTATGATTGGGATGATGTTGATGGTATATGGCTTTCAATTTTACAGGCAATGTATGATTGTTTAAATACCGGTATTGGCAACAGTGGCTTTTCCGAACGTTCTATGGATTGGCAATTGAAAAAGCTAATAGAAAAAAATCCAGCTATATTATTTACATGGTACCATGGTTTTGCTAGCAAAGAATGGAATGATATCCCTATTAAAACCACACTAAAATTCCCTGAAAATTTGCTATTAAATAATATAATAGAAAAGGGAACTACGTATTTAAAATTCAGAGAATCTCTATATGACAGCGGTCCAAGCCAAAATATTGACCAGTTAATTAACAATCTTAGATCTTTTAAGTAGTGATTTAAGGCATGTGTAATTGAATAGTTCACTAAGCTAAGTGAACGAAAGTCTTGCTCTGTATGTGATCGATTTTTAGTAAAAACAGTCTTGTCAGCATTCGCCGACAAGACTGTTTATTTCTTTCTTTCACTTCAAATAAACACTCATAATCTCCGTATCGTTAATAGTTGCTTGGGTATTATTTGTTTTTTCCAGTTTTTCAACCAGCTCGCCGTTCGTGACAACGATCGGAGTTACGATGCTTGGAGCTTTGGATTTTAGAAAATCGATATCAAATGTCACAAGCTTGTCTCCTGCTTTTACCCTTTGCCCTTCTGCGACATGGACTTCAAATCCCTCACCTTTAAGGTTAACTGTTTCCAATCCAATATGAATCAACAATTCTATGCCATTCTTCGTACGGAGGCCTAGAGCATGTTTAGTATGAAAAACCTGGATCACTTCTGCATCGATTGGAGATACGACCAACCCTTCCTCAGGAAGAATCGCTATTCCGTCCCCCATCATTTTCCCGGAAAACACCGGATCCGAAACATCTTCTATTTTTATTACTTGTCCGTTTATAGGAGCAAGCAGGTGTTCCACACTTTCTTTTTTACTGAATAATTTTTTGAACATATTATTTCCACCTTTCTCTTTCGGTATTGAATCCTTGCAGCTCATACTCTCATATATTAAGCATTTTGTTAATTCTGATAATAATCGATGTTATTTTTTCTTTTGAGATTTGCCTTCTGCTTTTTTCTTTTTGTTCGCTTCCACTCTAAATATAACCATTTCTGTTATTAATTCATAAGGAATTGGCTTGTTTAGTGGAAACTGAACGGCCCCTTTTGAACATTTATATTCAGATAAGGCAGATTCAAACGCAGAGATCGCGCTTGGAGTTGGATAGAATCCTATATGTTTTTTATAGGCAGCGAAATGTACCAGATTTCCATATAAAACAAAGGTAGGCATTTGATAGCTTATCTTCTCTTCTGCATCCGGTGCTGCATCCTTTATGACTTTTCTTAACGTTTTTAATATCTCCTGAACTTCCTCGGGAAATTGTATGATATATTCATCAATTGAATGAAATGTATTGGTTCCCACCATCATTTCTCCTTTCAGAACTCCAAACTACAATACTCTTATTATAACATTCTTCACCTGCTACCCCCTGGATTGAATGCCTTTTGCATTTCACTAACCTATATTTTTAAAAACTCTTCCATTCTATTCATTACACCTTCCAGCACGATGATCGTCCTTGAAGTATCGAAAGGTTCAATATCCAAGGAATGATTGGCATGCGGGATTTTATTCATGCTTATGTTCGGTTTATTTTCAATCGCTTGAATTTTATCTGGAATATAATGATGATCTTTTTCACCGATAACTAGATGTGCTGAATGATTGCTGCTCAATAACCCATCAAAAATAGAATCGAACTTCAATAGAGGCGTCAGCAAAATCATTTTGGCATTCGTAAACTGCTCACTTTTCATGATTCCGTTGATGATGGGGATGGTGCCAAGTGATTTGCCTAGAAACACAGTTCCTTGATATTCATGATTTTGAAGCACTTCCGCAATGACGGGATTGATATCATTAACGATCACTTTTGTGATATCTACCAATGGATGCTTGAATATATCCTGGTCGTAGGCGTAATGAATATGCACGACATCATACTGATTTTGAAGCATGATCATTGTCGAATAATAGAATAGCGGTTTCTCATACGTGTACCCCGCACCTGAAAACATAAAACAAACGGCCGGACTTCCGGTTTCAATATGTGTGTATGTAATTTCTTTTTCATTACTATTTATTTTTCTTTGGTTAACCTCCATGATAGATTCCTCCCATTCTATCGTTTGCTCTATATATTCATTAGCTACCCGCTGCATTCCTCCTTAATCGATACTATCTAGATAGAATCGAAGAATAAGGTTTCGTTTTTTATCAGGAATAGGTATACTTTAGCTATCAACCTATTTTTTGGAAATTATTTGATGATCGATCAATCCATGCCTTAAAGGAGAGTGTGTAATGAAAATCAAAACGTTATGTTTCATTCTTGTCCTGCTAGTCACTGGTTCCATGGGCACGATTCATGCAAGTGCTAACGATCAAAAGGTGAAAGAACTGGATATCGGGGATTCCTTCGATGGTGCGGAAGGCACGATGGTACTCCAAAACTTAAAAAATGATAAGATATTTATCTATAATAAACAGAGAAGTAAAGTACGCTACACTCCAGAATCGACATTCAAAGTGGCGAATGCATTAATCGGTTTACAGACAAAAGCGGTAAGCGATGAATATGAAGTGAAGCGCTGGGATGGCGTAATCAGGGAATTTGAAGATTGGAACAGAGATCATACGCTTGCTTCAGCCATGCGGCATTCCGTGATTTGGTATTATCAAGCAATGGCCCGCGATATCGGGGCGGCAAACATGCAGCAGTATGTAAACCTGCTCGATTACGGCAATCGTGATATCTCCGGCGGGATTGATCAGTTCTGGCTGGACAGTAGCATAAAGATTTCTGCCCGGGAACAAGTCCAATTCATCGAAAAGCTTGTAGAGGAAAAGCTGCCTATCGATAAGCAGCATATGAGAACCGTAAAGAGAATCATGATCAATGAAGAAGCTGACTCATATGTCCTCCATGGAAAAACCGGTACACGCCTTTCTGATATGGGATTGGGCTGGTATGTGGGGTACATCGAAACGGACAAAGGGAAATGGGCCTTCGCAACGAACATGGACGGCAGCGGAAGCAAAGCCAAAACGATTACGCTTGAAGCCCTGAAAGAGTTGGATATCATTGAGGAATAAACGTTCACGCATGCATAGTCAGGATAAATCCCTGAGCGAACAAGCTCGATGTGTTAATGATTTCAATAATCCGCCATCTTGCAGCGAAAATAAAAGAAGTTGAAGAGAAAGGCATCCGCCAAAAGCAGATGCCTTTTCTTCTTGACAGGAGTCAAGTTAACCCTATCTCCCGTTTTCTGCTCTGTTTTAATAACGCAGGCTTTTGAACTTGCTGTGAGAGTGCGGTACATTCAGCAAATGAAAACTGTTTACACCCTTTACAACGGTTCTCATCCAGTTTGGATAAAGCTTTATTGATGGCATCACCCGTACTGGAAAAGAACTGTTCCTCACCAACCAGTTCAATAAATCCGGTTTTTCTCAGCATTTCTTTAGGTTCCTGTTGAATTCCTGAAATCAGCACTTGTAGGTTATGAAACTTGAATTGCTTCACGATGTCGGTTAGCAGTGCTTCCCCCGATGTATCGATAAATGACACATTGCTCATTCTTAATAGGAGGACTTTTGGTTTTGATCGCATTATTTCCTCGATTTCTTCTTGCAGCCTTTCGATTGTGCCAAAGAATAAAGGTCCTTCTATCGTATAAATGTTAATCTGCGGGCAGCTTGAACCTTGTTGCACCATTTCTGGTTTAACTAGTTTATCAGCTGGATCTGGTAATACCTTTGATAATTTCAATGTACCGCTCATCAGTTTAACGAACGATAGAATGGCTAATAGTAATCCGATCCCGACGCCTGTTGTCAGGTCAATCACTACGGTTAACACGAAGGTAACGAGCAATACGACCGAGTCCATGGTTTTGGCTTTTAAGATATGCGAAAATTCTTTGCGCTCGCTCATGTTCCATGCGACAAACATAAGAATCGGGGCCATGCTGGCCAAAGGAATGGCCGAAGCATAAGGAGCCAAGCTGACTAACACCAGCAATACCACCAACCCATGAATCACGCCTGATATGGGGGAGACTGCACCGTTTTTAATATTCGTCGCGGTACGGGCTATGGCACCTGTAGCCGGAATGCCTCCAAATAAAGGCGTAATCATATTGGTCAATCCTTGTCCCATCAGCTCTTTATTGCTGTTATGTTTACTGTTGGTCATGCCGTCTGCCACTACAGCGGATAAGAGTGATTCAATTCCTCCAAGCATGGCAATGACCAAAGCGGCCGGTAGGAGTTCAATCACGAGACCGCCAGTGATATGGGGAAGCTGAAAATGGGGCAATGCATTAGGAATGGCGCCATATGCCGATCCTATGGTCGCTACCTGACCTGGAAAGAATAAGCTGGCGACTAGGGTTGATACAATCAATCCCAGCAATGCTCCAGGGATTTTCGGTAAATATTTGGGAGTTAATATGACGAGAGTCAGACTTATGCTAGCTACCAGGACACTATAGATATTCACTGTATTGAAGTTCACTAAGATTTCTTTCATATTTAAAAGAAAGACTTCTTCTTTTTTTAAGTTACTGAGTCCAAAGAAATTGGCAATCTGCCCCGAGAAGATGATCACGGCAATTCCTGCTGTAAAGCCGATGGTAACTGGACGCGGAATAAACTTGATGAATCTTCCCAGTTTGAAGACGCCTAAAAGAAAAATCATGATACCTGCCAGGAAACCGGCGATTAAGAGTTTTTCATATCCGTACTGCATGACCACCCCTAACAAGACCGGGACAAAGGCTCCAGTCGGGCCTGCAATTTGATATTTTGATCCGCCAAAAAGGGAGACCATGATTCCTGCAATAATCGATGTGTACAGTCCGTATTCCGGCCTTACTCCAGATGCAATGGCAAAAGCCATCGCTAAAGGAATCGCTACTATCCCAACTACCACCCCGGCAACCAGGTCTTTCTGAAAATGGCCTAAGTTATATCCTTCAAACCTGCTAGAACCCTTCATTTTATCGCTCCTTCTTTTATTGAATATGCATTTCGTCCTTGCTGACAATGTTGCTATATCCATCTATGATTCGATCCAGTTTACCCGTTTCGGGATGGATGACCATACCGTGGACGGCAATGGAATCCGGTAATAATGGATGGTTTTTGATCAAATGGACACTATTCCTTACACTCTCCTCAACGCATTGAAAGCCTGTCAGCCACTTTGTTAAATCAATACCAGAGTTTGTAAGGATATCAATTTGCTCCTGGCTGATTTTCTTCTCCTTTGCGGCATCAAGCAGCGAAGAGGATTGAAGCCCCACCATACCGCATCCGTGATGTCCGATTACACACACTTCCTCCACTTTCAGCTCATAAATGGCGACAAGGATACTGCGCATAATGCTGCCAAATGGATGAGAAACAATAGCTCCGGCGTTTTTAATGATTTTCGCATCTCCATTTCTTAACCCCATCGCCTTTGGAAGCAATTCCAACAGACGGGTATCCATGCACGTTATGATGACGATCTTTTTATCTGGATACTTTGTCGTTTGAAACCTTTCATATTTGTTTTGATCGACAAACGTCTTGTTGTAATCCAGAATGCTAGAAATAACTGACATTACTGATTCTCCTTTCTCTTTGCAAAACTTTGTTAAGGTGTTGAAATATGATGGAATGTTTTATGTACAATAATCCAGATGCCTTTCATCCACTTAACTTCTTTGGCTCTGTTTTATCATTTGGTGCTTTATTCCATGTTAGAGATAGTTAATTAGAGTTAAATGATAGAAGGATTAGAAATTGGTGAGAATTATTACAGTTCCTTCTCTTTTTTTTTTGCATTTCTCTTACTCACTAAAGCCAAAAAGGGTGATGCATATTAGACAGCTAATAGCATCACCCTTTTTATGCTTTATTCAATTTACGTCTAGATTAGTAAACCCTTATGAGCCAATATTTTATTCAGGGCCATCATTATCGTTCTCTTCGTCATCTTCCCATGTGATTGTTTTTACCTCCTTCGTGTAGCCGTCCACTTGAACGACTGCGTCTCGATCGTTCTCCAATTCAACTTCGACCAAATAATAAGGTGTCTGATCTAGAGGTTGATAAAATTCTGTATCGTCACCTGTTCCTTTTACATGTTTTTCGGCAATCGCAATTGCTTCGCTTTCTGTAATGATACTATCTGCCACCATTGTCGAGTCAATTATAGCTCCTGTATGTGGATCGAGTATTAAGGTGATTTTTTCGTTATTCTTATTTACCACTGCTTTATAAAAGGAGTTGTCTTTCTCCTGTACAAAATCAATTTGTTCCAGGTCACCTTGTGAGGAAATTCGCGCCTTTATTTCGTTTTGGGTCAGTTGCTTTTGAGGTATTTTTTCCGTAGTCGCTTCAGCTGTATGACCTATGGTTTCTTTTTTTATAGAATGGACTTCCCCGCTTTTCGCATCCATCCTAATTTGATAGACCCCGGTTTCAAGCTGCATTTCAATCTTATATTCTTCACCTTCACTTTTCGTTGTCTTTATAATGGTTCCAGGAAATTTATCCTTTGCTGTCTGGTTCACTTCTTCTTTCGTCAAACTTTCCGCGGATAATGATGGAGCCCACCATTGAAATCCGACGAATGATAGCAGACCAAAAACGAGAGTCGATCCGGCTGTTATCAGCACTTTTCTAATCTTCATCGTATCCCCCATCCAACATCATTCTGGCTTAATTAAATAAAAGAGTAACGATCGTTCCCCTGCCTTCGAGACTGTCCATTTCAATCCGCACATCTATTGCATCAGCAATTTCCTTTGCCACGGAAAGCCCCAATCCTGATCCGCCTTGCTTTCTGTTTCTAGCTTTGTCTACACGATAAAAACGATCGAACACTTTTGGCAATTCAGCCTTTGGAATTCCATCCCCTCTGTCTTCGATGCGGATATATGCTTCATTACTTGTTTGTCCTATGTAGACGGAGATTAGCTCGTCACTATACTTTCTGGCATTGTCTAAAAAAATAAACAAAAGCTGTTTTAACTTTTGAACATCCGTTACTGCTTCAATTACATCGCCACTATAAATCTCCACTGTCCGATTGTACGCATTTTTATATACTTTCGCTAACTCTGTCATGATATCAGTCAGATTGACGTTTTCCTTCTCTATATTCCATTTTTCCTGATGCTTTGCAAGCAGGAGCATTTGCTCTGTCATCTCTCTCATTCTAATGGCTTCAGAATGAATGGCTTCTATGGATTCATCAAACAAATCAGGACGCTCCAACCCTTTTCTCTTCAAAAGGCTTGCATAGCTTTCGATGACAGTTAGCGGTGTTTTTAATTCATGTGAAGCATTCGATACGAATTGCTCCTGTTTTTCGAAGTTGGCCTGCAGTAAATCGATCATGTGATTAAATGTTTTTCCCATTTCCACAAGCTCATCCTTTGATTTTTCTTCTAGGCTAAGTCGCTTAAATTGGCCGCTAGTTTGAATTTCCTTCATCGTATCGATCATCGATCGAATCGGACGGGCGATGAAGTTACTAAGAATAGTGCTTGATATCAGAACAGGTATCATGGCAATGATGGTTACAGCGATTAATACGATGCGCAGAACAGCGAGCATTTCTTCGGTTGCTGACATGCTTTTGGTGATTTGAAGATTAACTACACTTCCATCCCCCCAAACGATCGGGTTTGAAACGAATACATACTTTTTCTGCTGATAAGTGATGATTTCGCTCTTCTCACCGGGGTAAAAGCTGCTATTTCGATTGCTTAATTGTTTTTCGGAATTGGATGTAACAGCTGTTCCTTTTCGTTGACCTTCGATTACGATACCAATCATGCCATCTATAGGCAGATAGGCTCGAAGTAAATCATTTGGAGATATATTATTAACATTTTCACTAACATCAAAGGCAATTTTCCCTGTCTCCGCTTTCGCACGATTCATTTCATTCACCATCATCAGATTACTGAAAACAAAATAAATGGAAACATTCATCAAAAGCAGCAGGAAAATGAATAACACCGCTGTATATAAGTTTATTTTCTTGCGAAGTCTCATTTTGCTTCCTTCATGACGTAGCCAACGCCTCTTACCGTATGAATGAGCGGCGTTTCAAAGCCATGTTCGAGCTTTTTGCGAACATATCGGATATACACATCCACCACGTTTGTTTCTCCCTGGAAATCATACCCCCAAACCGCTCCCAGAATTTGATCACGGCTTAGCACCTGACGCTTATTCTTCAGTAAATAAAGAAGTAAATCATACTCCTTTGGCGTTAGTTCAATATGACTATCACCTCTAATGACCTCGCGTGTTTTGACATTCACTTTTAAATCGGCAGTATTTAGCCATCCACCGATTTCAGCTTCCATTGAAGGTGCTGCAGGCCGCATTCTTAAAACCGCACGAATTCGGGCAAGCAATTCCTCAATTTGGAAAGGTTTGGTGATATAGTCATTCGCGCCGAGATCAAGACCGGAAACTTTATCTTCAACCGAGCCTTTTGCCGTTAACAGGATGACAGGAGTGATAGTATTCTTCGTTCGAATTTTCCGAAGCAGCTCGATCCCGCTTATGCCCGGAAGCATCACATCCAATAAGATCAAATCCCACTTTCTTGATTGGTATGCTTCAAGGGCTTCCTTGCCGTCCATTGCCTTTCCGACTTGATACCCTTCGATTTCAAGCTCCAATTCAAGCAGTCTTAAGATCTTTTCTTCGTCTTCCACGATCAGTACTGATTCTTTATTCATTTGGAAGACCTCCTTTTGTGTGGGACTCTCCCCATTTATGTATTCTGTGAAACAACGATACTACAGATGGAATAAGATGAAAATAGTGTATTATGACGAGATTAATAGGTGTATGATTTGCTTCCGGCGAAGTGTCCCGCTAAAGGAAATCCTGCAAAACAATCTTTCAAAACTACCGAATCAATTTAAATAGCCATATCCTTTTCGAAAGAATATGGCTTAATTTATTCACTCTTTTAGCTGATTCATCGCGCCCGTTCGTTGAACAAGGCTTCAATTAATATCCCCTAAATAAACTGGAGACTTTTGATGATTAACATGCTGTATGATATATTTCCTTAGTTCTTTAGGATATATCCTATACTGAAGTAAATCATTAATATGTATCCATTCTACCCCTACTTGGTGACTATCTGGATTGGTAGGCACTTTATTATTTTTTCCCTTTACCAGGTTGCAAACAAAATAGTATTCAACTTGGTGAACATGAAAAATAATGAAGCTTTACACATTGATTTTCCTGGATTACCCTTCAATTTTGCAAAACCAATTTTAACATCTTACATGCTTGCGTTTAAAACCGAGCTTTCCTTTACCGACTTCTTTTTGAATACTTTCGTATGCATTTAGAAAACTGGTTTTTTTCTTGTCCCGTTTGACTTCTACGATTCCTATTGCCTTTGCGGTCTCGACTGCCTTTTCATGGAGCGGCAAATAGGAAATCCCCACGGTGTAAAGAAAATTATTCATAGCGGATTTCGTTCGTTCTGGCGAATCGTGAATCGTATGTTTCACAAGGTCCAGCATATCGGAAATTTTGCTTTCTGAAAATTCAACGTCTTTTCGATTCCCTAAAAGCCAACAGTAGCAACTCCAGCCTGCTGACATTCTCAGTTCTTCACCGCTTGCAATCCATTTATCGGATACTTCTTGTGCAATATCTGACTCCGATAAAGTTACAGCCACTACATAATCGGACAGCATATAAAAATACGCAGCATCCATCCAGCGATCATAATCAGACTCAGTCATGGCTTTTGGGTCTGCAATGATGCCTGCGAAGTACATTGCATCATAGTTGCCTGTCGAATAAAGCTCTTCAGCTAAATCCTGATTTATTTTTATTTTCCTTACAATTGGTTTCATGGCGCCTGTCGCCACGCCAAAAAGCGGCTCATGCGCACCATTGGATATGTACATTTTTTTAGTTCGTTCCTTGCCAAGGGCTTCAAGCTCCTGCATGACCATTTCTACATTCATCGTTAAGCACATCCTTCTATAGGGAGTTTCCTCCTATTATTTTGCCCACCAAATATATACCATTATCCTATAACAGACTGCCATTTGTCAGCACCGTCTAAGCACATGAGTGTTACGCAGGAATCCACTTGTAAACTTTATAACTCTCGATGTTTTGTTGAACTATCCTGCCTCGATAGTTCCATAAGGGGTCTTGTCGCACCCCATCAAGTTAAAATTTCTTTACACCCCAAAACGAAAAAAGCTATCTTCAGCAGCATATAGCTTAATTTTTCGTTTTGGGTATAATCCTTTTACTAAGCTTGATGGCGATAGGCGGTACCCAATAAACAGATGAATTTGTCTGAAAATTCCCCAAATCTTTGGTTTAAAATAGGAATAATGTAAGATAAATCTATTTTTCTTGTATGATAAGGTAGAATAGTAGGAAAATGAATCGAAGGGTGGTATTACTTGA
This sequence comes from Peribacillus sp. 05N428, assembly GCF_056397085.1. Classification (NCBI taxonomy): domain Bacteria; kingdom Bacillati; phylum Bacillota; class Bacilli; order Caryophanales; family Bacillaceae; genus Peribacillus; species Peribacillus sp. 05N428. Next base: position 105,872 of record NZ_JBFTMS010000013.1, read on the forward strand.
TGGTAAATGTAAAAAAAATGTCGGTTGTTATTTTTATTTGTTTCATGTTTTTTATACCCAATTCAATCTTTGCTCAAGAAGTTTTACACAATGGAAGTCAAGGACAAGCAGTTTATGACTTACAAGAAAATTTAAAGGAAATGGGTTACTTTAACAGGCAACCAACAGGGTATTATGGTTCCATTACTGATCATGCAGTGAAACAACTTCAACTAGATTCTGGAATATTGCCAGATGGAGTTTTTGGATACCAAACACAACAAAAATTAAATAGTATTGAAATGATGGCCAGGGTTGTTCATGGAGAAGCTCGAGGAGAAACTTATGAAGGAAAAGTAGCTGTCGCTGCAGTAATTTTGAACCGAATGTCAGCGTCAGGTTTTCCTAAAAATACTTACGATGTTATTTTCCAGACAAATGCTTTTACAGCTGTACATGATGGGCAATATTATTTGACCCCAAATAGCCATTCTTATCGAGCTGTTATTGATGCATTACAAGGTTGGGATCCTACTCATGGTTCTGTTTATTATTATAATCCGTTGTCGGCAACAGATGAATGGATTTTCACAAGGGAAACAGTCATTAGAATAGGCAACCACTTATTTGCAAAGTAAAACTAATCTACATACATATTGAGGAATGATATTTATAGTTTCGAATTATTAATATCCCATTATCTATGTCGTGGAGTATAGTTGAAAGGTCGGGCAGTATTTGCCCGACCTTTTTGGCGGTACCCCAGAAGAAAAATTCTGCCTTAAAGGACAGCTCCGATCTTCAGCTAACGCACCCGTTAGCCATCCATGAATCGCAAAGAACCTATATTGATGATAGTACTATATAAGAAAAGCGAAACTTCTTCCAGAAACGCGCCCTATTCTGGAAGAAGTTTTATGTTAATTCCTCCTCTAACCTCAAACATCTTTTGGTTACGTCATCTTCATCGTTTCACTGTTCCAGCCACTACGTTTGTTGAACTATCCTGCCCCTTTTGTTCCATAATAACTGATCGACATAGCTCTTTATAGAACCGAATTAACAAGGTTTTTGCTAAAAATGCAAAGCCATGGACTTTACATCCCCCCACTTATAGGGGCTTTTTCATGAGTACAGGTCAGGTATTTTCGGAATACATCATTAAAATATCCTACATCAATAATTGCTTTTTCTCCTTTATAAGGGCATTGAATATGCGTCAGCTGAAGTGATTCATTTATGATGACCAAGTCTATTGCGTCTAATTCTTTTTTGCAGCACGAACATTTCACAGCTAGTAATTTTTCTTTTTCCATTAAAGAAGCCCCCTTTTATAAATAGGTATTCTTTATGTCTAGTTGCTAATCCTACCTGTTCACACAACCGTCAAAAATTCCTTTTTCCATTAAGTATTCAGTTGGTTCATCATAGCTTGTTTAACTAAACTGTCCCGATAGTTCCATAAGAAAAAGCTGCCTTAAAGACGCTCTAACCTTCAGCTAACGCACCCATTATTAGCAAAAAAAGCCACCATTTGGAAGATCTGGTTCCCAACTTATGTACCTGTTTGTTGAATAAACTTTTTAAAATCCATTACCTTGGAATACCAGTCTCATTAAAGCAAACGATATAACCCCTAAATATTTTTTCATGCTTCCCCACCCTTCTTTACCAAATTTATATATATGTATTTTTTATTATTGAAATATCCTACTTCTTTAGAACCATTAGAAAAAGAGCTGCCGAAGCAACTCCGTTATTTGAAGGTTCAAAACGCTCTTTTTTCCGTACCGTTTCGATCAATTGTCTTAATTTTTTTAATGAAATAATAATGTTTGTAGAGGGCGAGTACGACCAATAAGATTTTCACCAATAGGATGTCCACATAAAATACAGAAATCACGATGAAGAAATCGGCAATTAAATTGATTCTTATTTTCTCTCTTCGGGTCATCCCTTTTTTTTGCAGGAATGCTTCAACGTATTTTTCATATAATGAGGTGCTCTTGAACCAGTTTTCAATCGACTTGGAGCTTTTGGCAAAGCAAAAGGCAGCAAATAAGTAAAACGGACCGCCTGGCAGAACTGGTAAAACAGTCCCTGCGATACCAATCAAAAGAGATATGGCCCCAAGAAGAAAGAATAGGATACTTTTTACTTTTTTTATTGTCATCACCTTTTTATTTATATTCTATCCCCTTCTAACGTAAAGAGGAAGCTTAATTGATTTAATTCATTGATTAGTATCTTCCCTTTTTGTTCTTGAACTAACCTGCCCTTTCTTTATTAACAGGATTTCTTATCCATTTTTTAGACATCGCAGCCTTATATTCATTCATAGCGCATGGTAACGACACCAGCATATTCCGACAAATTTTCTTTGGAAATATCCAATGTCTTGACTTCGGTTATTCGCTGTCCGGAAATCTGAAGAAACTTATCTACCTTTGAAAACATCAAGCCAACAACCGACAATGACTTTGTTCTGTAATGCATGGGAATCGTAATAGTAGATTTCAATTGACGCATTACTTGAGTGGCTTCTAAGGCATTAATCGTGACTGTACCTCCTACAGGAATGATGAGAATATCCACTTTTCCAATTTCATTTATTTGTTCTTCTGATAATAGATGCCCTAAATCTCCGCAATGACAGATGGTCAGATCGTCCATTTGGAAACGATATATAATATTGGGGCCTCTCTTCTCGCCATTTACCTTGTCGTGAAATGTCTTAAATCCTTTAATTCTTACATCTTCGCGGATGTATTCCTTCGGCTCATTCACAAGCAAGTAATCACCTGTTGCAGCTTTAATTTTATTGTGATCGAAATGATTATGGGTAACGGCCACTATATCTGGTTCAACGCTTGGCATACGGTAACGGATGAAGCGATAATATGGATCAATAAGAATCCTGGTTCCTCTTTCGGATGTTAGTAAAAAGGCAGAATGTCCAAACCATTTTATTTTCATATTAAAATTCTCCTTACTATGCAATTGATTTAAAATCAAGCAACTTTTAAGGAACCTTGGACTACAGTTAAAAATATATTCCATTTATTATAATTCCACTATTCCTGTAATAGTCCTTCTACACCCAATCTATCCCTTTTGTTCCATAAAAAAAGAGATGCCTTAAAGACACCCCTTTTCTTCAGCTAACGCCCCCGTTAGTAAGTCCAATGAAGAATACTGGATCATGTCTTCAGCCCCTGAATCTCCTGATTTCGCTAATGGACTATTTTTAACAGCGGTTAACTTGGGAACGACAATTGGTGCTGCAGCAGGTGGATTATTCATATCAGAGCTGGGGACACAATACGTGGTATTCGTGGGTTTACTATCATTGTTATTAAGTTCGTTGATGATTTTCCTAAGAAACTACAGGTTTACTCCTACACAACAACTTTCTTGAGTATGAAAAGGCTAGGCATGCCCACTGCCTAGCCGTTTCAGCGATTCAGAATCAGTATTCCTTTTTGTACATAAATCCCATTCCAATTTTCTACAATCCCCATCATGATGTTTATAACGAAGAAATGCCGATATTCCTAAAAAGGAAATCGGCTATTTCTTCGCTTCATTTTGGAAGAGAGCGTTAAATATCAAGTTTACGTGTACTGAGCCATTTCACGATTTCAGGATCGCTATGAGAAAAGAACAAGCTCTCTTTCGTATCTAACGCAGCAATCTTCTCCATATCTTCTTGCTCCAATTCGAAGTCAAAGATTTTGAAGTTTTCGATGATTCTTTCCTTACGAACAGACTTTGGAATCGCAACGACTCCTCTTTGTGTCAACCATCGTAAAATCACCTGTGCCACAGATTTATTATACTTTTCGGCGATGGATACTAATATTTCGTTTTGGAACATGTTATTTTTTCCTTCAGCAAATGGACCCCACGATTCTATCTGAACATTGTTCTCTTGCATAAGTTTCGCACTTTCTATTTGTTGGTTAAAAACATGAGTTTCAACCTGGTTTACCGCAGGATTTACTTCATTGTGGATAATCAAATCCACTAGACGGTCCATCTGAAAGTTACTAACTCCAATTGCCCTAATTTTCCCCTCACGGTACAATTCCTCCATTGCACGCCAAGAACCATATACGTCCCCATATGGCTGATGGATTAGATACAAATCCAAATAATCCAATTGTAGTCTTTTCAGCGAATTTGCGAATGCGTTCTTGGTGCTCTCATAACCAGCATCCTGGACCCAGAGTTTTGTAGTAATAAACAATTCCTCTCGTGGCACACCACTCCGCTTGATTGCTCTGCCGACTGCTTCTTCATTTAGATAAGAGGCAGCGGTATCTATAAGGCGATATCCTGCCATAATAGCGTCATAAACGCTTTGTTCACATTCATTTTCATCTTGTATTTGAAAAACCCCAAAACCTAGTATCGGCATCTCAACACCATTGTTCAACATTACTTTTTGCATATGAAATCCTCCTGTTCTCAAATAATATCTGTTATTTCCCTACTCTATTTGCATACTCTGACGGATAGCGATCTCCCGAAATCTCGATTTTCGAGAGCGCATCATTCAAATCATTCAATTCCTCATGGGTCATTTCAATATCTGCTGCAGCAAGATTTTCTTCGAGGCGTTCCAACTTCCGTGTACCTGGAATCGGAACAACCCATTGCTTCTGAGCAAGTACCCATGCTAGTGCGATTTGAGCGGGCGTTGCATCTTTTCCTGCAGCAATCTTCTTTATCAGTTCGACCAATACCTGATTTGCTTCGATATTCTCAGGTTTGAAGCGAGGAACAACATGGCGGAAATCGGAACTGGCGAACGTTGCATCCTTATTGATCTTCCCAGTAAGGAATCCCTTCCCCAACGGACTGAAAGGAACAAATCCAATTCCAAGCTCTTCAAGGGCAGGCAGCAGTTCTTCTTCAGGGTTTCTCCACATCATTGAGTATTCACTTTGTATGGCAGTGAGTGGATAAACCGAGTGTGCACGACGAATCGTTTCCACCCCTGCTTCAGAAAGTCCCCAATGCTTAATCTTACCTTCCTTGATTAGGTCTTGTATTACTCCGGCAACCTCCTCAATTGGAACACTTGGGTCCACCCGATGCTGATAGTAAAGGTCAATGGTGTCAACCTTAAGCCGTTTAAGTGAGCCTTCTATGGATTGCCTAATACGTTCCGGCTTACTGTCGAGCACCTGCTTGCCATTTTCCATTTGGATACCAAATTTAGTCGCGATAACCACTTTTCCCTTGAATGGAGCAAGCGCTTCTCCTAACAACTCCTCATTAACATATGGACCATATACTTCGGCAGTATCGAAAAAAGTTACACCTCGGTCAATTGCCTCATGAATCAGCGAAATCATCAACTTCCTATCCGAAGCAGGACCGTAACCATGGCTCATGCCCATGCATCCAAGTCCGATAGAAGAAACTTCTAAGTCACGTCTTCCTAATTTGCGTTTTTGCATTACTTATATTCCCCCCTCTTTTTGATTGTCACTTTGCTTTTATATTTGATCCGCAGCCGATGTGGTGTTAAGTTCACATTGGTGTCATTAAGAAAATCTGATTGTGTTATCATAATGGAAGAAAAGATTAATCATGCGCTGGTTTGGAGAACAAAGACTGCAGAACTCGTTACGCCCACAGAAGCAGCTGCTTTGCCTGAACTAACAAAGTCGAATTAAAAAACTGATAAGAGTTAGTCATGGTGCGCTTCAACTCCTTCATCTACTCCCTTATTATGCAATAAATAAATAAGAAACTCTTATACCATTCCTGCCAGATCATTGCCTAATCCTCTCACAACACTTAAACTCCAGAGCGATATGTATTAGAATGGAACTAGAAAGAATAAGGAAATCAGGAGGTTTTTATGTCTGAACAAATCTATAAACAGCGGGCTGAGCTCACCCAACTCATTGAAAGTCACACAGGTAAGGACGGGTCTCATCCGACTGCTATTCCTTCTTTATTTTACTCTCGATTCTCTACTGTTACCGGACCAAATTACGGAGTTTCCAAGCCTTCCTTATGCATTATCGTTCAAGGCATGAAGGAGGTATTACTTGCACAGGATCGCTATGTATACGGTCCAGCCGATTACCTTATTGCCTCTGTTAACTTGCCAATTACCGGAATAGTCACAGAAGCCACTTCCGAAAACCCCTATTTGGCACTCAAACTCGAATTTACACCAAACCAGATCTTGGAGGTATTACAGGATACTCAACTTGCTGTTAACCAGAAGGAACATGCTAAAAGAGGCATGTATGTATGCCAAATAGAGTTATCTCTGTTGGATGCGGTAACCAGATTGGCTCGTTTGCTGGACAATCCTGATGATATACCGGTACTCGCACCTCTTATCACGAAGGAAATCATCTATAGGGTTTTACAAGGGGAGCATGGAGCCACTCTGGGCCAAATTGCGATAGAAGGAAGTTCTGCCTATCAAATCGGCGACGTTGTCGACCATATAATGAATAATTATGACCAGTCTTTTCGGATTGATGACCTTGCGGAAATTGCAAATATGAGCGTTTCATCGCTTCATAGGCACTTTAAAGAGGTAACAGCAATGAGTCCTATTCAGTTCCAAAAACAACTGAGGCTTCAGGAAGCCCGGCGCCTATTATTATCCGAGTCAACAGATGCCACTGAAGCAGCATTCCGCGTAGGGTACGAAAGCCCCTCCCAATTCAGCCGTGAATATTCCCGCTTGTTTGGTTTACCGCCAAAAGAAGATATTAACCGCCTGAAGGCAACATATGAATAAAGAAGTGCATTAATCGATTATGGATTAATGCACTTCTTTATTTTGGAGATTTTCATTTTTTTCAATATTCCTCTCTTTAAAACCTGTTGTATCAAGCCTAGTTTTATCCTGCTTCTGAACAAATTTCAGAATATAATGAGTCCCACTGATATATATTCCCATGATAGCTAGATGATCTAGTAAAAACTTCATCGAGGAATCATAAGATTCCCAACCAAACGGATTATAGATGGTTAACTTGTTAAGCATCCCTCTCTCGAAAGAAGCCTGAACCCCATAAACAACAATCAACACCGCCATGACACGAAATGCAATGGTTCGGATCCGGTTGGTGCCAGTAATTCCCGTCATCTTTCGTACTGAATTGATAATGGTTGCCCAGGACATTCCTATATGCACTGCCATGAAGATAAATCCCCAATATGAAGTCATTACATGTATCTGCAATAGAACCGTGTCATTGGTTAAAGGAATAAAAGGAATCATATCACGAGATATGGGTACAGAACTTATTATCACAACAGCCATGGATATTAGAAAAAGCAGATTGACCACTATGCTCAGAATACGTCGTACATTATGCTTTCCCTTAAAGATCGTCCTATACCATCGTCGATTTAAAATATTGTGGGTAATGAACAATAAACACAATATTACTCCTGCCAGTTCATGCAATGCATTTCCAGTAATCTGGTAAGCCATTGCTACTAACATCAGAACTGTCATAGAAAGATCAATCACCAGCCGGATTAACATATTTCGATTCAAAAAGTTCTCCTCTTTCTGATTTTTATTTATTCCTAGGTCGGTTTTCCGTCGAAGCTAACTCCCTATGTCTCTTTATTAAAATGAACCATCAAAAGAACCTTCTCGATAATTCCTGATTTTTCTTTTTCCATCAATCGGTTTCCATGCAATATATCCTGAGAACCCTCCAGATCATCTGCCGCATTTACCTCCCAGTGTTCGGTGGGGATACCTGCGATCTGGGATTCTGTATTGCCATCCTTCGATCCTGTATACTCCCCTAGGTCAAAACTTTTCATTTCATCCATCGTGTTCACGAAGTCATCCCGTTCCTGGTTCGCGTGACAAGTAAAGCATCGACCGATTTCTTCCTTGTAATCCACCGACTTGTCTCCATTGAATTCCTGGTATAGCCAATCACCATTACGCATCTCAGATGGGTTCCCATCAGCCCAGCCAGCGCGCTTTTCCATTACGAATATTTCATCAAGATCTTCATCCCTATAGATTTCGAGTGTGATGATTGTGCCGTCAGGGATTGGCTGCCCGTCCTGCACCGCTTCGATCGCTTCCCTGCTCGTGTAGAGTTCCTCCCTGACATTTCCACGATTAACAGTCGTATAGTTTACGCCCTTATCGTAGTTTTCGGGGAATTCAACCAATTCACGATTGGATTCTGGTTGTTTTTCCTGTTCGGATATCCCATTACTGTCATTATTGCTGCTGCATGCTGAAAGAGTGTAGGACATGACCAAAGCCAGGGACATAAATAATCGTTTTTTCATCATTTTCCTCCTATTTTCTTTCCGAATCATTTCCATCTAATACAATCATCCTCATTATGCTACAGATTAAAGAGCGGCCGCTGTCCTATTTCTCTTAAATCAATGCCTAATCCTCTTACGTTTCTATCTAAAGCTATCAGTACTGGAAGGGAGATAGATTGATGTTCAATAACTAAAGAAATGCATGTAAACTACCCTACCCTAAAATGCCATAAGAAAAAGCTGTCTTAAAGACAGCTCTGCTCGTAAACTATTATACTGATTAATCTTGTTCATCAAATTCATTGAACCACTACCACTTATCGACCTTACGGAATTATTATCAATTTAAAAAACCAATTGAATCAGCATCATGTAGACAATCGTTCCCCCCGCTATCGAGAGGAGCATCATTTTCTTCCAAACGTGAAGCAGGGCAACTACCGCCACCCCAATGAATTCAGGGATGCCATGACTTCCGGATTGCAGGCTCACGTCCTTTAAACAATAAATGATTAAAAGCCCAATTACTGCGGATGGCAGCATTTTACCGAGATACTGTACATACTTCGGTGTGGGTTTACCTGATGGGAAAACGATGAAGGGAAGAAATCTTGTAAGCATTGTGCCTAAAACTACCATCGCAATTGTAATGATTTGCTGCGTTAAAGTCATTGTCATATGGTTCTCACCTCAACTTTCTCTAACGGCTTTCTAAGTAAGGTAAGTAGCCCCAAAATGGCAAACATGGCAGGGATAATGAAATTGCTTCCGCCAAAAATAATAAGGCAGACAGCTGACAGGCCAAGCCCAGCGAGAGCACTATGATGGTTTTTCTCTTTCATCCATTGTTCAATGAAAATCACGACAAAGAGAGCCGTCATAACAAAATCGAGTCCTTCTGTATTGAATTTGACAAAAGAGCCAAAAATGCCGCCAATCGCTGCTCCTATCACCCAATAGCAATGGTTGAGCAGTGTCACGAAAAACATGAACCAGCCCTTATCCACATCCTTCGGTACATCAACGGTACAATTGATGGAAAAAGACTCATCGCAAAGCCCAAAAATCAGATACAGCTTTTTCTTACCGGTCCCCCTATATTTATCAAGCATGGATATGCCATAAAACAAATGCCGTGCATTCACCATTAAGGTTAGAAAAAGGGCGTTAATCGGATTGAACGCGACAAGCAATAAATTGGCTGCAATAAACTCCATCGATCCTGCAAATATCGTTAGACTCATCAATATCGGGTAAATCGCGCTGAACCCTAATGAATTCATAAAGATCCCATAAGCGATGCCTAAAAATAAAAAGCCTGCCAAAATCGGCACTGTGTACGGAAAAGCCGCACGAAATGCTGGTATCAGTTGAGTTCGTTTTTTCATATAAATCACATCCTGATGGCTAAATTTATTTAAACTTAACATACAAAATCCGTACAAAAAACAAGTTAATTGTATGGATTACAATTAAAATAAAATTCCCCCATTTTATCAAAATGGGGGTACTGATAAGCTTATCACCTTATATTCTTTTACAGCCGATCGTTCCATAATAGAATTCCATACAAAAAATGATATGATTGTATGGAATAAGACTAGGAGAGGTGAAGTATGCCAGTAAATTCATTTGACAATTATCCAATGTCCTGGAAACCTGATAAGAATGCATTAAAGCGTCCTTTTTATAAATCTCTCGCATCATTACTAGAACAAGATATAATAAATGGTTTTTTAGCACCTGGAACCAAGTTGCCCCCTCAACGAGAATTGGCAGATTTTCTTGACTTAAACTTCACCACGATTACCCGATCCTACAAATTATGCGAGGTAAAGGGATTGATATATGCCGTTACGGGAAGCGGAACCTTTGTGGCTCCCAATGCCACTCGTTCGATAACCATTTCCGCGGATAAAACGGCAAACAGCATCGATCTTGGTTTTGTGGCATCTTTTGAGCAAACCAATGATATCGTTTCAGAAACTTTACAAAAAACCGTCAACAAAAGTTATTTGGAGCAGCTGCTGAATTACAACGACCCGACTGGAATTCCACATCAAAAAACAGCAGCACTAAACTGGATGGAATCTTTCGGCATTCACGCGGATCAAGAGCATATAGCCATCGTTTCCGGTGCCCAAAATGCATTGGCTGTTGCCCTCGCTGCTTTGTTTGAGCCTGGTAATAGAATTGCAACCGACTTATATACCTATTCAAACTTTATCGAGCTGGCAAAGATGTTTCATATTAAGTTAGTGCCCATTCCCGGGGACCAGTTTGGAATGCTGCCAGATGAACTTGAAAAGCAATGCTGTCAAACAAATATTGACGGCATATTTCTGATGCCCTCCTGCAACAATCCGACCACAATCATGATGTCGGATATTCGAAAGCAAGAATTGGCAGCGGTCATCCGAAAGCATCGTTTAATTTTGATTGAGGATGATATTCATGCATTTCTGACGGCAGGCATTATCTCCGACTACCGGCAGCCGATGTTCCATTTGCTTCCGGAACAGAGCGTTTATATTTGCGGCACCTCTAAGTCCATATGCTCGGGATTAAGAGTTGCCTATATGGTTTATGGAGAAACATTACGCGAGAAAATTTCCCAGGCCATTTTCAACATAAATGTAAAGACCTCTTCTTTTGATGCAGAGGTCATCACAGAGCTAATCCTATCAGGAAAGGCTCATGAAATTGTTTCTCATAAGAAACGGCTTGCACAGACTGCAAATGATATTTATTCGGAATATTTCCCCTTAAGAAAGGATGTCGGACATCCTCTCAGTCTATATCGCTGGCTTCCAATTAAAGGGCATAACGATGCGTTACAGCTGGAAACCGATTTGAAAAGGCGCGGCATTCGGGTTTTTCATTCCAATCGTTTTCAAAGCGGGCAAACCACCCCTGATATGTATTTGCGTATTGCCCTTTCTTCCACAAACTCATTCGATGAGTTAAAAATAGGATTAGAAATATTAAAGCAGTATTTAGGCTGATTTAAGTCTAGTAAAAAAACATTCTAGTTGATTGGATCGGAAGGTTCGAGACTCCTGCGAGAAAATCGAGAATTAGGGAGACCCCACAGCCGCTTGCGGTGAGGAGGCTTGGCAGACATTCGGCGGAAAGGGAGCGGATTTCTGGAATTAACTCCGAACGTTTTTAATAATTGCAGACAGACTCAATTATCTACAGTTGGAGCCCGACCAATAAAGGTCGGGCTATTTTATGCTTTTTTCGCAGAAGCCGCTCATTCCCGCCTTAAAAACAAATACATCCAACAATGATTAAGAGTATAAACAAAACGACTATTAAGGCGAAACCTCCACCAAAACCAAACCCGCGGTCAAAACCCTGTTCACAACCTGACATATATAAACATCTCCTTATTTTTAATGAGGAATAAATGGGCTATATCATCTTATGCTCCAATCAGGAAAATGACAGCAACAGTTCCCATCTCCAAGGTGGTAAAGTTACATTTTTAATTTGACATTCACGAATCAGTTATCCAAGTTTAACCTCTGCAATATTATTTGAACTGGACAACATTCATAAACATAAGATGGAAAATACAATTTCATTCATTTCGATCCTAAATGATAACTATAAACTGTACTGAAAGAGGAGATGTTTTTTTGTATCCGAATGATTATTATTATCGAGTAAACAACTGGGAACCTATTTTATATATGTTGCACCAAAGTTTATATGCTGAAGAAATGGTATGTGCTATGAGCAGTGAGCTTTTCCATATACCTGAAACCAAAGATTTAAAAGGAAGTCGCGAGATGCATAACCATCTAATCCCAGCATCCTATCACCGTGTAACCGCAGTGGGGTCAGCCCAAAGGCTAAAAAATGGTGAGCAACAGCAAACCATTGTAGAAACAATGACAGCTTGTATAGTGAATGCTGAAACCCAAGATAAAAAAGTACGTGAAGGATTAAAGATAATGGAGGAAAATGCAAGCCCTAATTATATAGCCTTCATTAAAGTGATTATCAAATGGCAAGAACAAGCAGAATCCTATTTAAATCAAGCAAAAGAAGCTTTACGATCTATGGGGGTTTCATTTCCTGTTGGAAGTGAACAGCAGAATTATTAATATATTATGATTCTACAAAAATTCATTCAAGGGTTATATCCCACACCTTCGCTTGACCGAACTGTAAGAAGTTCGGTTTTTTCTGTATAAGCGAAGCTGACACCACCCGCAATAAATACTTCAAACACATTAGAAAAAGCTGCCTCTAAAGACAGCTCCAATCATAAGCAAAACTCCATTATAAAGTGAATGTCCCACCATGATAACAGTAGTAGTTTTCAGCTTTTAGATCCTTAATCTTTCTTAAAGACTGTTCTGCTTTCTCTACATTTAAACAAAAGTGCGAATTGGCAATGAGCAATTCATGATTCTCTATAACAGCTGCATCACCTGCTATTACAGTTTTTAAACGTGGAAAATATAATGAAATATGACCTGAAGTATGTCCCGGTGTTGCTACTACTCTACATTCGTTATCCAAAATCCAATCACCATCATGTACCTTTTCATCAATTGAAACATGCTTTAAATTCCTTAATTGTTGGATAAACCATTTCCCGAATTCGATTTCTTGAATTGGCATATTTTCTAGCATTTCTTCGGCTTGAACCAATCTCTCTGACTTCATTTCACCACTAATATATTTTGCCTCCACTTCACTGGCGATCAAGTTAATGTGAGGATACCTTTCCTTGAAATCATATAAGGAGCCTATATGATCAATATCATAATGAGTAATGATTATATTCTTTAAATTCTTCATGTCATAACCATTTTTTAAAATTTCATTTTCAAGGAAAGGTAAAAAATTTGGATATCCTGTATCGACCAAGGTTAGTTCATTCTTTGAAATAATCAAGCTAGGATTAATGTAATTTTTTTGTCCATTAAATTCAAATTCAATTGGCAGTTCCATTATCTTCATTTTCCTCCCATACACCTCCCGTTCATTCTATATATTCTTCAACTTTTTATTTTAACCTTCCCCTTTAATTGCAAGGGTGCCGTAAACAACCTAGTTATTGAACTCCCTCAGTTTAATTCGATTTTCTCACAAATACTCGCTTATTCGCAGGATTTCATCACCCTTGAATTTAAGTTCATGGTTAAAACGGAGTGATTCAGGACATGAAGTCTTCGTGAAGGCATAGGGAAATAAAGGAGTTGTACA